>JALRCN010000227.1 GCA_023257295.1 Nitrosomonas sp.
CCAGTTGCGTTACCTTCCAGATTCGGGTTTGGTAGAGCCGCCAGATTTCCTGACGATCCAGTAAAGTTAAGCGGGTGCGTTTATGTATGTTCATCTACAGCATTCTCCCAAATACTGTAAACAACGCTAGAAATTCTTACATTTAAGGTTATCAACGATTCATTGGGTCACGATGTGGGCGATCTGCTGTTGAAGGAAGTTGCGGTAAGGCTGTTAGCCTGCGTACGCAGTGAGGATACGGTATCGCGGCAGGGCGGAGACGAGTTCGTCATCGTGCTGGACAATATTTCCAGCTCTGCGGACGCGGGCACTGTGGCGCAAAAAATATTAAATGCATTGATGCAGCCTTATTTTATTCAAGGAGAAGAGCTGCATATCGGTGCCAGTATCGGCATCACCATATTTCCGGGGGATGGCGATAAAGTGGATGCGCTGCTTAGGAACAGCGATATTGCCATGTATCACGCCAAGGAATCCGGGCGTAATAACTATCAATTCTTTGCGGCGGAAATGAATCAGCAAGCGGCGGAGAGATACGCTTTAGGGGTCGATTTGCGCCATGCATTGGAGCGCAATGAATTGCGATTGCATTACCAGCCGGTGTTCAATATGCCGACCGGTAAGGTGACGAGTATGGAAGCGTTGCTACGCTGGCAACATCCTGAATTAGGATTAATTTCGCCGGTGAAATTTATCACATTGGCGGAAGAAACCGGTTTGATCGTGCCGATTGGGGAGTGGGTATTGAGAACGGTTTGTTTGCAGATCAAAACATGGCTGGAACAAGGTTATGAAGTGCCGCGAATTGCAATCAATCTTTCCGTTCGGCAGTTTCGGCATAAAGAATTGTTGTCGGATATTTCCCGTATTTTAGGGGAAAACGAAATCAATCCATGCTACTTGGCGTTGGAAATTACTGAAAGTATGTTAGCGCAGAATGTCGATGAAACGGCGAAGATATTGGGACAGTTGAACACAATGGGGGTGGAAATCGCGCTGGACGATTTTGGTACCGGCTATTCGAGTCTAAGTTATCTGAAGCGGTTCCCGATAACGACATTAAAGATTGATCGCTCGTTTGTGCGAGATATAGCGACCGATCCGAACGATGCCGCTATCATTGCAGCCATTATTGCGATGGCCGGTAGTCTGAATATGCGAGTAGTGGCGGAGGGAATAGAAACGGAAGAGCAGCTCGATTTTCTGGAAAAGCAAGGCTGCAGGCATTATCAAGGGTTTTATTTTAGCAAGCCCTTACCGGCATCGGAAATGACCAGCAGGTTACAGCATTAATATTTCCTGATCGACTCACTGCCGATTCATCCATACAACTGCCGTTTCAGTCCGCAGCGGTTCAAAATAATCGCGCTGATTTCCTCGATTGAAATACGCGTGGCATCCAAATGCGCAATGTTGCATTGACGAAACAACGATTCCTGCCACCGGATTTCGCGCTGGCATTGCACGAGCGAGGCATATTCGCTATTCGGGCGGCGCTGCTGGCGGATGAAGTGCAGTTGCTCGGGTGTTAGCGTCAAACCAAATAATTTGCTACGGACATTTTCCAATACGCTGGGTAGTTGCAGCGCCGTCATGTCATCCGGCGTCAGCGGGTAATTGGCGGCGGCGATGCCGTATTGCAGACCCAAATACAGGCAGGTCGGCGTTTTCCCGGAGCGCGACACGCCGATCAGGATGAGGTCGGCTTGGGAAAAGTGCTTCGGGTTGACGCCGTCGTCATGTGCCAGCACGTAATTGATCGCGTCTATCCGCTTGAAATACGATAAGCGATGCTGTAAGCCATGTGAGCGCCCGGCCTTGCGTGCGGATGGCCGGTGCAATTCTTCTTCAACCGGGCGGGTGAAGGTTTCGAAAAAATCGTAGACGCGGCAGTTGGCCTGTTTGATGACCTCCAAAATTTCCGGCTGCTGCAATGTGCTAAATACCAATGGTCGAAGTCCATCTCGTTCGGCAGTGCGATCGATCTGTGCAGCGATTTCGTTGGCTTTGCCGCGATCGTCCAGAAACGGCACGTTGACGGTTTCCCATTCGATGCCGTCGAATTGTGTCAGCAGACTGTGGCCGAGCGTTTCCGCAGTGATGCCGGTGCGATCCGACAAGTAGAAAACGGTGCGTTTTTGTTGTGTCATGGTTTGCGTAAGCTGGCGAGGTGCAACCATGTGTCAACCACCGAATCGGGGTTTAGCGATAAACTGCCGATGCCTTGCTCGACAAGCCAGGCGGCGAAATCCGGATAATCCGAGGGGCCTTGTCCGCAGATGCCGATATATTTGCCCTGCTTGCGGCATGCGGCGATTGCTTGGCCCAGCAATTTTTTCACTGCCGGGTTGCGTTCGTCGAATACCTGTGCGACCAAAGCGGAGTCTCGGTCGACGCCGAGCGTGAGTTGCGTCATGTCGTTGGAGCCGATGGAAAAGCCATCGAAATACTGCAAAAATTCTTCCGCGAGCAGCGCATTGGATGGGATTTCGCACATCATGATCACGCGCAAACCGTTTTTGCCGCGTTCCAATCCTTGCGATGCCAGCAATGCAATCACTTTTTCCGCCTCTTCCGGCGTGCGGCAAAACGGGATCATGATTTCGACATTGGTCAATCCCATGCCGTCGCGCACTTTGCGCAATGCCTGGCATTCGAGCTCGAAACACTCGCGAAAAGCAGGCGACACATAGCGCGAAGCGCCGCGAAATCCGATCATCGGATTTTCTTCGCCGGGCTCATAGCGGTTTCCAGCGATCAGATTGGCGTATTCGTTCGATTTAAAATCGGAAGTGCGCACGATCACCGGATTCGGATAAAAAGCCGCCGCCAGCGTGGCGATGCCTTCGGTCAGTTTGTCGACATAAAATCCAATAGGACTTTGATAACCCGCGATGCGGTCGCCGATTTCTGTTTTCAAGTCATTGGGCAGCCGATCAAATTCGAGCAAGGCCTTCGGATGGATGCCGATCATGTTGTTGATGATGAATTCCAGCCGGGCCAAGCCAACGCCTTGATTCGGTATGCGTGAGAATGCAAAGGCGTGCGACGGGTTGCCGATATTCATCATGATTTTGACCGGCAACTCCGGCAATTGACCAGTATCGGACGCAGTATGTTCGAATGGCAGCAGACCTTCATAGACAAAACCGGTATCGCCTTCGGCGCAGGAAACCGTTACCGCCGCGCCGTCTTCGATCGCCTCGGTGGCATCGCCGCAGCCGACTACCGCAGGGATGGCCATTTCCCGCGCGATGATTGCCGCATGACAAGTGCGTCCGCCTCGATTGGTGACAATCGCCGATGCGCGCTTCATGATCGGCTCCCAATCCGGATCGGTCATGTCGGTGATCAGCACGTCGCCCGACTGGATTTGATGCATTTGTTGCGCGGTCATAATCAACCGCGCGGTTCCTTGCCCGATTTTGCCGCCAATCGCGCGGCCTTCGGCCAGTACGGCTGCCTTGCGGTTCAGTTTGAATCGTTCTAGAACCGATGTGGCGCGGCTTTCTACCGTTTCTGGGCGCGCTTGCACGATATAAAGCTGATTATCCAAGCCGTCGAGCGCCCATTCGATATCCATCGGACGGCCGTAATGCTGTTCGATGGTCATGGCTTGACGGGCGAGCGACTCCGTCTGTGCATCCGTCAGTGAAAAGCGCATGCGCCGCGCGGCATCGACATCGCGCGTCAGCGTATGGGCATCGCCGCCGCTTGTTTTGTCGGCGTATACCATTTCAATGGCTTTGCCGCCCAGGCGGCGCGACAAAATAGCGGGTTTTCCAGCGGCAAGCCCGCGCTTGTAGACATAGAATTCATCCGGATTGACGGTGCCCTGCACGATGGTTTCTCCCAGCCCGTACGCCGCTGTGATAAAAATCGCGTCGCGGAAGCCGGATTCGGTGTCCAACGTAAACATTACCCCGCTTGCGCCAAGATCGCTGCGCACCATTTTTTGAATCCCGGCGGATAGCAAAACCTTGTCGTGCGGAAAATGTTGATGCACGCGGTACGCAATCGCCCGGTCGTTATACAACGAAGCAAACACCACTTTGATCGCGGCGACGATCCGATCCAGTCCATGCACGTTGAGTATGGTTTCCTGCTGTCCGGCAAACGACGCATCGGCCAAGTCCTCGGCGGTCGCGGAAGAGCGCACGGCGAACGAAACGTCATCGTTACTGCTGACAGCAAACTTCTCGTAGGCGTGCGATACTTCTTGCAGCAATGCATCCGGCAATGTGGCATTCAATATCCAATCGCGAATCGTTTTGCCTGCAATGGCAAGCGCCTGAGTATCGTCGATATTCAAGCCGCTTAATCGTTGATTGATGCGGCCGGTCAGTTCATTGGCGGCCAAAAAATCGCGATATGCGGTGGTGGTAGTGGCAAAACCCATCGGTACGTTGACACCGGCCTGCGATAAATGGCCGATCATTTCCCCCAGCGAAGCATTTTTGCCGCCGACCAGAGCGACATCGTTCATGGTTAGCCGGTCGAACCAAGCGATATATTGCATCATCGTATAACTCCCCATAATCTATAACAGACTTGTTAAGTAATCATAATGAACCAAGTGAGGCGGTATACCAGCAGCTTTGTTAATTCTGAGGTGCATGGCGAGATTATGCAATGAAAGTTTGCGGCAGTATTGGCAGCTTGGCTTATACTTGCGCATATTTATTGACGATAAGGTTAACCGATGAAAGCAAAAATTGCGGATTTGCTGAAAAAGATTCCCGGCCCCGCCAGTGCGGAATGGCCGATGGGCGAGCCCTTTACGCTGGCGTTTGCGCACGGCACCATGTCGGTTGAAATCTATACCCCCAAAGATACGGATATTCAGACGCCGCACGATCAGGACGAGCTGTATTTCATACAGTCCGGTCATGGCGAGTTGACGATAGCCGGGGAGCGTCATGCTTTCGAGCCGGGCATGGTGTTTTTTGTCGCGGCGCATGTCGAGCATCGTTTTGAAAATTTCACCCCCGATTTTCTAACTTGGGTGGTTTTTTGGGGGGCGAAGGGTGGTGAGAAAGCGAGCTAAGAAGGCAAGGTATGATCAAATTTTATGGCTATAAAAAGTGCGGCACCTGCCGCAAAGCGGAGTTGTTTTTACAGCGCGCCGGTGTCGATTTCGAGTTCGTCGACATCACCGAGCATCCGCCCGCTGCCGCAGAACTGGCCGCTATCGCCGCACATGCCAAAATATCGTTGAACAAATTGTTCAATACCAGCGGCGTTCAGTACCGGGAATTGAATATCAAACAGCGGCTTCCCGCGTTAACGGAACAGGAGATATTGGTTTTGCTCGCTGGCAACGGCCGCTTGATCAAGAGACCACTAATTACCGACGGAGAACGTGCTACGGTGGGATTTGACGAAGCGCAATTCGCGCAGATTTGGCGCTGATTTGCGGTTGTAACGATATTTTTAAGCGCTGCACGAACAATTACGCGCAATGCACCTGGTTTTTTCCTGTTTGCTTGGCATTGCATAACGCCTTTCCAGCCGCTGCCAGCATCGATTCGCCAACGGTTTTCGCGGATTGATCCGGTATTTGTTGTGTGCCAGAAACGCCGATTGAAATAGTGATCTCGACCGGCTGCCCTTCCATCTCGATTCGTTGTTGCTGAATGCTGCAACGGATACGTTCGGCCACTTCGCATGCATTGGCGATATCCGTTTCGATCAGCAGTACGGCAAATTCTTCCTCGCCATAGCGCCCCATAATGTCGGTGATGCGAAGCGCGCGATAAATGTTATACGCGACTTGCTTGAGTATTTTGCCGCCTGTGGCGTGTTCGTAGCTATGATTAAATTGGTCGAGTTGATCGACGCCGATAAACAGGCAACTGAGCGGTTTTTTGTAGCGTTGGCTGCGGGATATTTCTGTCGGCAGGCGTTCATCGAGATAGCGCCGGTTATTGATTCCGGTCAGGCTATCGATTAAGCCCATGTTTGTTTGCATTTCAGGGGGCTTCGTCATTTAAAATCGATCATGCAGGCATCTGAGTTCAAGACAGATGAATCATACAAGCTAATCGCCGCTGCATCCAATTTAAATGCATATATATAAGCGAATCAATATTCAAGACCGCTCTGAGAAACTGTTTATTCAGTGCGATGTAGCGAACAAGCTTGCGCTTTACAGGGCATACTTGTACTCTTTCTGCGGTTGCTTCGAATAAAGGTGCCGGACGCATGAACCGGTTGCCGGGCTCGGCCATGATCCGAACGGACATGGCTTCAATTTAATAACCGGATCGAGCGGGAGGTGAAATTGAGTAACACGAAGTTTTTGATACGCAAAGCGGCTGTTCTGGGGGCGGGCGTCATGGGGGCGCAGATCGCGGCGCATTTAGTGAACGCCAACATCGAAACGTTGTTGTTCGAGTTACCCGGCGACGCGGATAATCCCAATGCCAATGTCGTTAAGGCCGTTGAAAAGCTAAAAAAACAGGAACCTGCACCTCTATCGACCAAAGTCAAAGCAACGTACATTCAACCGGCCAATTACGATCAACATCTTGAATTGCTCAAGGATTGCGATTTGGTGATCGAAGCGATTGCCGAACGCATGGATTGGAAACGGGATTTATACATCAAGGTCGCGCCTTTTCTTGGCGAGCACACGATATTCGCCAGCAATACCTCGGGGCTTTCGATCAACCGGCTTGC
>JALRCN010000043.1 GCA_023257295.1 Nitrosomonas sp.
AGAGGCATTGGCCAGTCTTGCCACCCACTCCAGCACACACGCTTTTTCAAAGCGGGAGGTGGTTTTGGCCAAAGACAAGCCCTCCAGCAGCTTGATGTTTTTGCTGGAAGGCAGGCTGCAAGCCATAGACTTTACGCTAGACGGCCGTGAAGTAGGCCTTCACTTTATTGAAGAAGGCCAGTACTTTGGCGAGATCTCGGTGCTGGACGGCCTGCCCTCCCCCGAGGTGGTCATTGCCACCAAAAAGTCGCAAGTGGTGATGGTGCCTGCCCGCGATGTTCGTTCGCACATTTTTGGTTCGCCCCAGGCCATCGAGGCCATCACCTCGGGCCTGACCAAGCGCATTCGCGACCAAGCCAACCAACGCCAGATTTTGGGCATCATCAGCCCGCTGCAGCGCATTTGCGCCTTGTTGCAAAACCTGTCCAAGGATGGCAAAAACCCGTCCTTGATTGCCAATGCACCTACCCACCAAGAGATCGCCATCATGGTCAACCTCACCCGCGAAACCGTCACGAGGGCGTTTCAGGTGCTGCAATCGCAAGGCGCTTTGGCGCGCGATGGCGATGATTTGAAAGTGGATGCTGGCAAACTGAAGCAGTTGGCCGAAAAATCAGCGGACTGAACACAGGCCCCATGAACATGTTTGCATTTGCTTCTACTTTTTTGAAACACTTTGCACTGCCTTTGGGGCATCGCAATTTGATTTGGCAATTTGCGCGGCGTGAAGTGTTGGGCCGTTATCGCGGCTCGGTGTTGGGCGTGGGCTGGTCGGTGCTGACGCCCATGGCCATGCTGGCGGTTTACACCTTGGTGTTCCGGCACATCTTCAATTTCGGCCGGTTCAGCCGGTGCCGGAGCGGCATCTGGAGCAACGGCTGGCGCAGGCGCAGCGGCGGCCGCGTCGTCTTTAGGCGGCAGCGGTTTCTTTTCGAATATCGGTTTACAGCCGACCATCAGCGCTGCGGATAAACATAGAACAAGACAAGATGTTACTGTGCTCTTTTTATTAAATTTCATTGCTACTCTCCCTAATAAAAATATCGAAAAAATTATCAAACTGCTTCCCGGCATTTAAGCCAGAATTAAATACCGATTTGTTTCAATAGGTTGCAAAATCTTTCTTGAAGCCAGGCAACATTTCTAATTTTGTTTATCGTGATCTGGACTAACTTATAATGTTGCAGTGTGAACTATCACATTTTTCCGATCATAACGCAACACAATAAAGTTAATAATGATAGGCTTAGACCCGCACAATAAAGATTTGCGCCTGATAGGCGGTGGTCACAGCCATATCGCCGTCGTTAAGCGGTTCGGTATGAAGCCGCTACCCGGCGCACGGATAACGCTTATCAGCAGCGATACGATGACACCGTATTCCGGGATGCTGCCCGGATTCATCGCCGGACATTATGCGTTCGAGGATTGCCACATCGATTTGCGTAAGCTGTGCCAATGGGCCGGAGTGCAATTCATCCGCAGCGAAGTTATGCATATCGATCCTATAAAAAAACACATTATTTGCCAGGATTACCCATCGCTGCGCTACGATGTGCTGTCGATCGATGCAGGCTCGCGGCCAGCGCTCGATAGTATCAAAGATGCCGATCGTTATGGTTGCCCGGTCAAGCCGGTTAAGCAATTTTTGGAATACTGGCATCGATGGCTCAGCGGGGCGGAGTCGTCGAATCGTTTGCAGCGTATCGTCGTCGTGGGCGGCGGCGCTGCCGGGATTGAAATATTGCTGGCGCTGCGGCATAAGCTGGCCGCCACGACATCGATTCGCGCCGGGTTCACGCTGGTCAGCGCCGATTCGCCCATTCTCGGTACGTATAACGAACGAATGCGGCATTATTTTCAGCGGCATTTGCAAATGCTCGGAGTGCGCGTGATTTGCGGCCATCGTGTGATTTCCGCCGACCGGCACCGATTAACGCTCGACGATCAATCGCAGCTCGATTGCGATTTTGCCGCCTGGGCGATCCATGCGGGCGCGCAGTCCTGGCCGGCGCAAAGCGGTCTGGCGTGCGACGAGCGAGGCTTTATTCAAGTGGATCGCTACCTGCGCAGCGTTTCGCACCCGGACATATTCGCAGCGGGCGATTGCGCCGCTTTTACGCCGCATCCTTTACCGAAAGCCGGTGTTTACGCAGTACGGCAAGGCCCGGTTTTGGCCAAAAATCTAGTTGCACAACTGGAAAACCGGCCATTGCAGACTTTCAAGCCGCAGCGGTTGTTTTTGAGCCTGCTGACCACCGGCGACCGTCACGCGGTCGCTTCGCGCGGCGCGTTCTTCGCCAACGGCAAAGGGGTATGGCATTGGAAGGATTTCATCGACCGCCGCTTCATGGCGCGGTTCAATCCCAAGCCGATGCCAAGCGCCACTGAATCCGGCAGCGACGAACCGATGCGTTGCGGCGGCTGCGGCGCAAAAATCGGCAGCGACATTTTGCACGACGTACTGGCGCAACTGAACATCCGCCCGCGCGCCGATGTTGTCAGTGCTTTGGGAGACGACGCCGCCATCATCGACTTGCCCGTGCATACGCAATGGCTGCAATCGGTCGATTTTTTTCGTAGCTTCATCGACGACCCGTATTTGTTGGGGCGCATCGCCGCGATTCACAGCTTAAGCGATATCTACGCCATGGGCGGCGTGCCGCACTCCGCGCTGGTCACCGCAGTGATTCCGCACGGCGATGCCGCCATCGTGCGGGAAAAACTGCTGCACCTGATGCAAGGCGTTTTATCCGTGCTGGACCGGGAAAACACTGCGTTGATCGGCGGCCATAGTGGCGAAGGGCCGGAAATGGCGGTAGGGTTGACGGTTAACGGCACCCTGCCGCTGGGTGCCGCATTCACCAAATCCGGACTGAAACCAGGCGATTGCTTGATTCTAACCAAACCCATCGGTAGCGGTGTGCTGGTTGCCGCGAACATGGCTGCGCGCTGCCGGGGAACCTGGCTGGACGACGCACTGGCGATCATGCAACAAAGCAACCGTGCGGCGGCGGAGATTTTGCGCGCGTTTGCCGTTCAAGGCTGCACCGACGTCACTGGATTCGGCCTACTCGGCCATTTGCAGGAAATGCTGCTCGCATCGCGCTGCAGCGCTACGCTATCGCTCGACGCCATCCCCGTGATGGACGGCGCGCAATCCTGCAGCGCACAAGGCATCAAAAGCACGCTCTACCCGCACAACCGGCAAGCCGCCCGCTGTCGGCACAGTAGCGGCAATCACCCCAGCCACGACCTGCTGTTCGACCCGCAAACCGCGGGCGGCCTGCTCGCGGGCGTACCTGCGGCAACGACGCAAGCCTGCCTGCAAGCGCTGCGCGAAGCCGGGTATAGTGCGGCGATGGTCGGCGAAGTGAATGCGGCGGATACGGAAGCGTTGATTATTTTGATGTGAAGGCGATAAAGAGGAAAAATATGGCGTAATAATTTAAGTACGGGTACTGCACGAGCGAATGCGCTGATACCATGTACCTGGATTTTTACATATAAATTTAACCGAAAGCACCGAATTGTAAATAAATCCAAATATCGTAATAGATTAATTGGTTAAGATGATTATCCATCGCGATGGATAATCATGCCACACCGCCATTTTCCAGCCATTCCCGGCAATCCGGTGTGAGTACGCGTTTGCAGGCGGCATCGTAAAGCGACAGTTCTTCGTTTGAGAGCACGTCACGCCAGCGGCCATTGGTGCCTTTGTGCAAGAATGTTTGCGCGCCGCCTTTGAAGAATTCGCCGCCACTGGGAACGTACAATTCGCCGTGCTGCTTCATTTCGGCGAAAGAAACAGCGTTGACGATGTCCGGCCAGGAGGATTCGGGTACGTCGATTTGCAGAAACGCGGCGATGCGGCGGATTTCACCCTCGGTGTCGGCGAGCATGTCGGCGTAGTGAAAGAGCTGGATATTGGGCAAATGACGGAAATTCCACCACGATTGCACATTGGACAGGTGTGACCAGTACGGCCAGCCGTCAGTTTCCCAGTCAAACGAGCTGCGGGTGATCCAGTTGCGCCAAAATTCATGGATATCAGCGGGCGGTGGCGGCAGTTCGTCACCGATGCGTCCGGGCAATGCATTCATCAGCATCAGCATTTCATCCTTCATCGCTCGATAATGATTCCACAGCGACATGAATACGTCGCGGGGATCGCGGGCAATATACAGGTATTTGCATTGCGGCGAATACGGCAAGCCGTCGAGCGGCAGGTGCGTCTTGATAAAGCGGCGGTGCCGCTGCGCTTTCAGGTTATTCAGTACGAGTTCCAGTGGAATAATCCGCATATCCAGCCACGGCGACATTTGCGCGGGTGGCGCCGGAAAATTGCCGTCAGGAAACAGCAAATGCGCAACGATGGCCTGCGTCCAGGTAGTACCGGCCTTGTACGACGTGGCGATGACGATATCGTCGTTGCGCGGTTCGAAGTAATCCCAGCGGGTGCTATCAAAGTGATGATTTTGATAAACGTGGGTGCGTTGCGGTAAATGGGTCATGGTATGGGATTTGGACAATTGAAGGACGACATCATGCCGTAATCACGAGAGCTGCGTCAAACAGGAAAGCGAGATATCTCGATATTACATCAAAAGATATATAACGTTTTGAAGCATCGATACCGACAACCATCGAAGGGTTGAAAAATAACAATCCGTGGATCACGCGGAGAATTTCATTGAAAGGCATCATCGCCTGGATAAGTCATGCCAAAGGGAGCGCATGAATTTCAGAAACATCGTCAAAGGCTTGATTGTAGCCGTTCGCAATATCCTGCTGTTCTTGGCGGGTTTTATCGCTTTCATACGGGTGATTGCTTTGATATTGATCGTGAAAAGCGATGCGCATATCCCGGATGAAACTTTCATGAAGGTTGTCAGTTTCCCACACGCCAGTGTCGCACCAGTGCGCAAATTCCAGAGATGGTGTTTGCAAATAATCTATTATCTCTTGCTATATGCCACCTCACTACCCTTGCGGCCAGGTAGGTAAGGCTGCCGTAGCGCCCATACTGCATCTGTTATGTCATGTTTGCGGTGTGAATGTGAGGATCCTTTCGTTTTAACAAGAATCTCACATTTATATCTCGTGACTACTCTATCTAGGATGCTACCTGTGGGTGGAGGGTTTATTTTACGAGGAAACCACTCATGGATTTATTAAAACTTACAGTGTTCGTCCATAAGAATCATCAAATCGCACAATATCGTCTTCTCCCAGATAGGCGCCCGATTGAACTTCGATCAGATGCAACGGGATTTTTCCCGGGTTTTCCAGGCGGTGCTGCTTGCCCAGTGGGATATAGGTCGATTGATTTTCGCTGAGCAGGGTTTCTGTGCCTTCGACGATGACTTTGGCAGTTCCGCTGACCACTATCCAGTGTTCCGCGCGATGATGGTGCATTTGCAGTGACAGTCTCTCGCCCGGTTTTACCATGATGCGTTTGACTTGGAAGCGTTCGCCTTTGTCGATGCCTTCGTACCATCCCCAAGGACGGTGGATGCGTAAATGCTCCAGATGTTCTTTGCGGCGGGACGCTTCAAAATGTTGTATCGCGGATTTCAATTGCTGGGTTTTGCTTTTGTGCATAATCAGCACGGCATCGGCCGTTTCTATGACGATGACGTCGTCAAGTCCGATGACGGTGACTTGGCGGCTTTCCGAACGGATATAGCTTTGGTGCGTGTCGATCAGCAGCGTATCGCCACCGGTGGCGTTGCCGTTGCTGTCTTTGGGGGCGATTTGCCATAGTGAATCCCAGGTGCCGACATCGCTCCAGCCGAATTGGGCAGGTACTACGGCAGCGCGGTCGGTCGTTTGCATGATGGCATAATCGATCGAGTCCGATGGACATGCGATAAAGGCGTTTCGATCTGGGAGTGTGAATCCCAGGTCGGCGGAGCGTGCTTGCCAGGCTTTGCGGATGGCTGCAAAAATGTCCGGGCGATGCCGTTGCAGTTCCTGCAAATATTGCCCGGCTGTCAGTACAAACATGCCGCTGTTCCATGTATAACCGCCTTCTTGCAGATATGCGGCGGCGGTTTCCCGATTTGGTTTTTCAAAAAAAGAACGGACTTTGTAAGCGGTAAGTTGCATTGCTGTTTCGAGAGCGATGGCTTCGCCGCTTTTGATATAGCCATAACCGGTTTCCGGTGCATGCAGGGTGACGCCGAAAGTCACCAGATAGCCTTCTTGAGCGACTGCCACAGCTGTTTCCACCGCTTTTGCAAAAGCCGATTGATCGTCGATGACGTGATCGGCCGGTAATACCAGCATGATCGCATTTTCATCCGTCTGCGCCAGGTGGAATGCGGCCAGTGCGATTGCCGGAGCGGTATTGCGGCCTGTCGGTTCAAGGTAAATGGCTTCGGGTTCGATGGCAATCGCGTCGCATTGCTCCTGGATCAAAAACCGGTGCTCGGTATTGCACACCAAGATCGGCGGCTGAGAATCGGGCAATGCGGCTGCGCGAGCCAGCGTTGCCTGCAGCATGGTTTCCGGACTTGTCAGCGGCAATAGCTGCTTTGGGTAATTGGCGCGCGATAACGGCCATAACCGGGTACCGCTACCGCCGGATAAAATGATGGGATGGATTTTTGCGTTCATGACGGTCTGGATAAGTCGTTCTTTTTTGATCGTCTAATCCGCATTTAACATCGGCCCTGGATGAATCGATCCGGTAAATGCTTTGTTGCGGTGTTAAAAATGGATTCAGCCTATTTTTAAGAGGCTGTAGTAGATCAGATTAAATTTGATTCCAAGATTTCAAAATTTTTGACTGTTGTTTAGGTGTTCCATAATTGAATCTGAACTCACATTCCTTGAGAAACAATGGAAATGATTCTTTAGGGATGCCATCGTATTTTCTCAAAACGCGTTTAGCCTGATTCCAAAAGTTTTCAATGCCGTTGATGTGATTCTTCCCTTGTGCAAATAGTGTGGATGGTTGATTCGAAATATTTCATGTAGTTTTTTTGAATATATTTTTGATTTGTTGAA
>JALRCN010000053.1 GCA_023257295.1 Nitrosomonas sp.
CGACAGCACTCCCAACAGCCTGTTAGGAAACACTGATAATTCGGCGAACGAGACGTATCAACGAGATAGGCGAAGGAGCGAGTACCGCGCAACGAAGTGATTCGCTCGTACAGCCAATTAATCAGCGCTTCCTTAGATGAATGCTCGCGATACCGCGACTCCCCCGCTTTTCAAGTTCAACCGCTCAGTGCGGGGTTATCCGTGTACAATTCAAAAACCGTTTTGCCGCAATTAAACTTTAGAAGGAAACAGGCATGATGAAAAACCTTATTGCCCCCCTCTTTTTTACCGCCGCCATTTTACTATCCGGTTGCGCTGCTTCAGCGGAAAATCGCCCAACGACCTATATCTCGCCGTCACAATTCCAAACCTACAGTTGCGACGAACTATTAAAAGCGACGGATCGGATTCAGACCAGAGTCAGCGAATTGCTCGGAAAAACCAACGATGCATCGCCATCCAAAGATAAATGGATTTTGGGTGCGGATTTGTCGCTCTCTTGGGCGGCATTGTTCGCATTGGGCGGCAGCAAAGAACAAGAAGCCGAATATGCGCAACTCAAAAGCGAATACGATGCCATTCAGCACTGGGCAGTCATGAAGCAATGTCCCGGTGTCATTCCGCCGGTAGAAAAACCGCCCGAATTCGATCCCGATCTGGTCGAAACGGCTAAACCGGAAACCGTCGCCGGTCAGCGATAGGAATCTGTCGGACTTAATTAAGGGATCGCTGATTTATCCTGAACTTGCCAGATGGACACCGGCTTTCGCCGACTCGACGAATAATTCAGCGCTTTCTTAACTCTTGAGGCGGCGATGCCGCGCGAGGTATCGCGGTGTCCAGGCGTGAGGAATTTTGTGCACGAAGCGGTAACGCGCCACATGATAGCTGGGATCAAAGCCGTAGAAATTCAATTGCATGCGGTGCAGCTCTTCATCGCGATAGGCTTGCAACGGTTTTTGCCGCTCGTCTGTAAGGCGTCGTTGCGCTTTTTGTTGTAAGCGCACAGAAAAATCTGGAGACGCGGCAAGCGTTTCGGCAATGGTAATTATTTTTCTATCAAACCCTTCCGGATTCAAAGCAAAGCAATCGTCGATCAATCCCATCGCTCGCGCTTCGCGAGCGCCGACCGGCAAGCGATTGTCCGTCAGCGATCTCGCGGTAACGGCATTGACGCGACGGGGCAGCAAATAAGTCCAATATTCCGAACCGTACAGATTGCCCATGCCTTTATAGTGCGGATTTAGCATAAC
>JALRCN010000090.1 GCA_023257295.1 Nitrosomonas sp.
TCTGTGCTCCTTTTACTTGGTCGTTTAAGCAGCTCCGATACTACTGCAGCTTGCCTATAATCTTCCTTACAAAAGTTGCACTTCAAAGCTGAATCCGCCACACAGTTGTCGCGTAAGTCCGCCGCGATAACTACGCAACGAATTAACTCACTAATTCAGTGCAATTCAGAGTGGGCAATTTATTTGCTATAAAACCGGACAATTCTATTTGTTGCTAACAAAATTTTATGAAAATTTTTTAAAAACCAACGCTTGGGATTAGTCGCTATTCATCAGGAAATAGCCGTGGCAATCACCCAATACCGCGTGAATTTTCCCAACGCAATGAACGACAAAGCCCACACCCAATTGGTACGCAACCACCCTGCGGCAACGCATAATATATCGCCGATTATAGGGGCCCACGACAGCAAAAGAATCGGACTGCCATGATGACGCACCCACTCCAATTTCTGTGCGTGCTTTCCCAATCTTGCATGCAAGGCTTGCTCATCTGGCAAGAAACGCCCGATGGCATAAGAACTCATACCGCCGAGTGTATTACCGATGGTAGCGAGTATCAGTGCTTGCCAATGCAGTTCGGGAAAAGCCAACAACACCCCCGCCAAAACAGCCTCGGATCCACCGGGAAGAAGCGTTGCCGCAAGAAAGCTGCTAACAAACAATGTCAGCAGACTGGATTGCTCGTCCATTTAAAGTGTATGCTATGAAATTATATACCGCACAAGCGCTAAATCGATTGCCGCTGTATCAATAGGGAAAACACCCCACATTACATGGGGCGTTTTTCGTCGAATAAACTTAGAATCGGATATTGTATTGAATATAGAAGAGATCTGGGTTTATTCCCGGTGCTTGTTTATTCAAGAACTCACCTGTCCACATTTTCGAATAGCCCAGCAACACATCCTGATGGCGATTAACATGCAAATTTAAACGAAAATCAAGCTCATCACCCACATGACTACCAGACTGTCCATTGATATCGCGATAAGTCGCCAAGCCGGCCGCGTTGTATAAATAATCGCGGTTATTAGCTAGGTAGAACCGATGGTATTGGGTTATGAAGGTAATCCACGGCATCGGATGCAATGTAAACTGTGCATTGATGTCATGCACGTTCTGACGTCCGATACGATCCAAGAAGCCCATGTAATAATGACCGAATGGAAATAACTGGTTGAAGGTATTGCTTCTGCCGTCGGTATGCCTGCTGTCGCCGGAAGCAAAATCATACCGTATCCAGCCTTGAGGATTCATCGGCAACGGCAGACGATAACCGACACCGGTCGCCACTGCAAATGCGGATACATCCATATTGGAACGTCGGCCGAATTGATACATACCTTCCAATTCGTACAGGAAATTATCAAAATTACCGGCTAAACGACCACCCATAGTATGTACATGGGAATTACCTTGCAGGATATTGCCTGCCAATACGTTAGCTGCTGAAAGATTACGCTCGTTTTCCAGACTCAGAAAATACAGATCGATCAAATGACCCGGTTTTGGCTTATTGGTCGCCCATAAACCGAAGAAGTTTTGTTGCGTATCCCAATTATCGACATTGCCTTTCTCGATAATCATCGGACGCACCCAGAATGCATCCACATCCCACTCCGCAGTACGCCAGAACGCTTTCACACCTTGGAAGGTTCTTCGGGTATTAACCCAATCCAGTGTTGAGATCAATCGTTGCGAACCGTACAGCAATTCTTGGCGGCCGACACGGATATAAACCGGTCCGTTGTTGGCATTGGCTACTTTGATATCGGTGAACAAATTCAACAAATCGGCATGATTTCTATCCGTTATCAATGGCGGCAATTCGGAGCCGAAAGCGCGTGCATCCAAGAATTCAGCAAACAGACGCACTCGATCGCGATACCATAAATCGGCATGGAATCT
>JALRCN010000117.1 GCA_023257295.1 Nitrosomonas sp.
CCGTCAAACCTCATAAGGGTTTGAATAATGCTACTCCTTATGAAATACTCAACGCTTATTTTAATCAACCTCTCTGTAAACAACCCTGAGATTTCTTACAATTAAGAATATAAAATATGAAAAAAGACGTAGTATCACACAATATCGTGAATATAGCGGCACTGCATGACTCAGCCTCGGATGCTTGTGCGCTACTGAAAATACTAGCCAATCAGGATCGACTGCTGATTCTATGCGAACTTAGCAAAGGCACCCGGAATGTGGGTGAACTGGAAGAAATATTAAACATTCATCAGCCGACGCTTTCCCAGCAATTAACTGTTTTGCGTGAAGAAAATCTGGTCTCGACAAAACGTAAGGGAAAATATATTTATTACAGTCTGGCAAGCCGCGAAGCAGTCAAGATTATGGAAACGCTGTTTTATCTATATTGCAAAAATCAGACTGACTGAAATATAAAGCATTACCCGATTGCTGACAAAAGGAAATCATATTGGCTTTTCATAGTATCAAGATGGATCACCGGTTATCCGTTTCCGGTCAAATCGGTATCGACGACGTTGCCGAAATTACTGCAGCAGGCTATCAATCGATTATCTGCAATCGCCCCGATCTTGAGGGCGGCTCCAACCAACCGACCAGCGAGGCATTGGAAAAAATGGCCGACTCGCTAGGTATCGCATTCGTTTATTTACCGATCAAAATGGGCGGCATTACTCCCGAACGGATTGCCGCCTTTCAAAAGCTGATGAATGAATTGCCAAAACCGGTGTTGGCATTCTGCGCCTCCGGCATGCGGGCGTCGGCGTTGTATCAAATGAGCCAACAGCTCGACCAAAACGATGCAGATGAACAAGAACCGGTTGTAGCAGCTTGCAACTGGGGCAATGCATTCGATGTCGTTGTGGTCGGCGGCGGATCGGCAGGCATCGGTGTAACCGCCAGCCTGCTCAAGCGTCGTCCGGCTTTGCGCATCGCCATTATCGAACCGAACGATAAACACTATTACCAACCGGCCTGGACATTGGTCGGCGCAGGCGCGTACGACATCGCCCGAACCGTCAAACCGATGGCGGAAGTCATCCCCAAAAATGCCGAGTGGATACAGACGGCCGTCAGCGGATTCGATCCCGAGCGCAACCATGTGCATTTGGCGGACGGTCGCGTGATGGGCTATCGCCAATTGGTGGTCTGTCCCGGAATTCGAACCGCTTGGGAGAAGATTGAAGGACTGGAGGAAACGCTGGGCAAGAATGGCGTCACTTCCAACTATCGTTACGATTTAGCACCTTACACGTGGGAATTGGTAAAAAACCTTCACAACGGCAAAGCGATTTTCACCCAGCCACCGATGCCGATCAAATGTGCAGGGGCGCCGCAGAAAGCGATGTACCTGGCTTGCGATCATTGGCTGCATGCGCAGCGCTTGCATGATATTCAAGTCGAATTTAACACCGCAACGGCCGTGTTATTCGGCGTGGCCGATTTTGTGCCGCCGCTGATGGAATATGTTAAGCGCTATCATGCCGGATTGTTTTTTAATTCCAATCTGGTAAAAGTAGATGGGGAACTCAGGATTGCCTATTTCGAGATTAAGAATAGCGACGGCACCATCACACGCGAAGCAAAACCCTTCGATATGTTGCATGTGACGCCGCCACAAACAGCACCCGATTTTCTGCGCGACAGCCCTTTGTCGGACGCAAGCGGCTTTTGTAAAGTCAACGAGAAAACCCTGCAGCATACCGATTACCCCAATATTTTCTCACTGGGCGATGCCTGCTCGTCGCCAAACACCAAAACGGCGGCCGCCGCGCGCAAACAAATCGTCGTGGTAGCCGAGAATCTGTTGGCAGCCAAAGAAGACCGGAAATTGACGACGATTTACGATGGCTACGGCGCATGTCCACTAACGGTAGAAAACGGCAAAGTCATTCTGGCCGAATTCGGCTTTGGCGGCAAACTGTTGCCGACGTTTCCGCTGGATCCCATGATACCGAGGAAGCTCTACTGGTTTCTCAAGAAAACCGTTTTCCCCTGGATTTATTGGAATGCCATGCTCAAAGGCAAAGAATGGCTCGCCCGCCCCGGCAAATGAGTTTGCGTTAAACCGGTGGAAATCCTGCTGACCGGCGCATTTCTGGGTATTTTGATCGGCACGGTATTGGCGCTGACCGGTGCGGGGGGGACAATCGTCGCCGTGCCTTTGTTGATGGCCGTATTGCACTTAACCATTGCCGAAGCTGCGCCGATTGCATTGTTTGCCGTATGCCTGTCGTCGGGAGTAGCGGCCATACTCGCGCACCGGCAAGGCAATGTGCGTTACCGGGCGGCAGGGTTTATCGCAATCACCGGCATCGTGACGGCACCTTTGGGCATATGGCTTGCGCAGAGGCTACCGAATGTTCCGTTAATTATCGTATTTGCATCGGTTTTATGCTACGTTGCGATCAATATGTTGCGGCAGAGCAAACTGCAACAAGATCTCGCAAATTTACCGCCCGATATCGCCTCAATCCCCTGTCAGTTGTCTTACGAACACGGTCGTTTGATATGGAATTGGCCATGCGCCCGCGCCTTGGCGTTCTCAGGCGCAATCGCCGGTTTTTTGTCGGGATTGCTGGGCGTTGGCGGCGGTTTCGTCGTGATCCCGGCGTTGAGAAAAGCAACCGATCTGCCGATGCCATCGATCCTGGCAACCGCGCTTGCCGTCGTTGCATTGGTTTCCGCCACCGGCGTTGCTGCCGCAGTTTTTATCGGCAGCATAAATTGGCCGGTTGCGCTGCCGTTTGCTGCAGGTGCGCTAACCGGCATGCTGATCGGGCGGAAAATTGCCGGTCATCTTGCCGCATCGAGACTACAACAGGGATTTGCCGTAGTCTTGATGGGCATATCGATATGGATGATTGTCAGGTTGTTTTGATTGAATAGCCGATCGCGGCCAACGCTCAATTGAGCATGATTTCGCGCAGTTTTTCTTCCAACGGCGGACGCAAGCCCGTTTTGCGGGCTTCTTCGATGACCGATTCCGGATCGGCGCCTTTGCTTATTTGATAACTGGCCCACATCGCACTGGCACGATTACCCGAACCGCAATGAATCAAGATCGGTTTTTGCGCCGATTCGATTACTTTGGCAAATGCGGCAACTTGATCTTTGGTAATCCCCGCAACGGTCGTCGGAATATTAACGTACATCATGCCCGCTCTATCGACCAATGCCTTTTCTTCGGACGTTCCTTCATTTTTAGTGCGTAAATCGATAACCGTTTTAAAACCGGTTGCTGCCAATGCCGGTATGCCGCCATCGATGATCATACCCGACAGCGCGATTTGCTCCGTTATGCGGCTGTAGTTTTGCACCTCGATGACTTGGTGCCCAAACGGCACCCGCCCGGAAGCCTGAGTAATGCCGCTAAACAAGATGGTTGCCAGCGCCATCAGAATGATAGAGTATTTCATTGGAAGCCTCGTTTATTGTATTAAGTGAAAAGGGACAATCCCCATTGTAGCGAAGGAAACTATCGATGCCAACCGAGCTGATGTGGTCCAATAGATCCGGACACTCCAGTTAAGAGAAAATAATCTTAATTGGAGGTGGAGTTGTCCCATTTTAACGGACAGTTTTTTCACCAAGTCGAGAACGTTTTGACTTGCTTGTTCGAATTGTAATCTATCGTGATTTGATTTTTCTCCTTAAGTTT
>JALRCN010000127.1 GCA_023257295.1 Nitrosomonas sp.
CAACTGGAAACGCGGGATGCGAATTTCGATTTGGGCGGCAGCATGCGTCTGGGCGGACAGGAATGCATTCTGAAAAAAGATTCGCTGGCTTGGAGAACTTACGGCGCGGATACGATTGTCGAGCGTCATCGGCATCGCTACGAAGTCAATAACAGTTATACTCCGAAGCTGGAAAAAGCGGGACTGATTATCAGCGGCTTGTCCAAGGAAGAAAATCTGTGCGAAATGATCGAACTTCCGGAAAGCGAGCACCCTTGGTTCCTGGGGTGTCAATTCCACCCGGAATTCACCTCCACGCCGCGAAAAGGGCATCCATTGTTCAGATCCTATGTCGAGGCGGCCATTCGGTTTTCCGTTCGGAAGCACGATGAAGAGGATCGGCTGCATGCCGTCAGCCATAGTTAACCGGTAAAGCGTTAACAAAAAATCAGCAATAATCAATAACAGTCAATAACAGGGAAAAGTAGCATGAGTGCAATAGTCGATGTCATCGCCCGCGAGATTATAGATTCGCGGGGCAATCCAACCGTTGAAGCGGATGTTCTGCTGGAGTCGGGCGTGCTGGGACGCGCTTCCGTTCCTTCCGGCGCATCCGTCGGAACCCGGGAGGCGGTGGAGTTGCGCGACGGCGATGCGCAGCGCTATTCCGGAAAAGGCGTGCTCAAGGCCGTGGAAAACGTTAACACCGAGATTGCGGAAAGTTTGATGGGATTGGATGCCGTCGATCAAAGCTTTATCGATCAAACCTTGATCGATTTGGACGGCACCGAAAACAAATCGCGGCTGGGCGCCAACGCCATTTTGGCGGTTTCGTTGGCAACGGCCAAAGCGGCTGCCGAAGATTCCGGTTTGCCGCTGTACCGTTACCTTGGCGGTGCTGCCGGAATGTCGATGCCCGTTCCGCTGATGAACTTGATCAACGGCGGCGCGCATGCCAACAACAATATCAATATGCAGGAATTCATGATTGTGCCGCTTGGCATCGCTAATTTCCGCGATGCCATCCGTTGCGGTGCCGAAGTGTTTGCAGCATTGAAAAAACTCATCAACGGCAAAGGCATGCCGACGACGGTCGGTGACGAAGGCGGATTCGCGCCAAATTTGGAAAATAACGAAGCCGCTTTGCAATTGATTGTGCAAGCAATCGATCAAGCCGGTTATCAACCGGGCAAGGAAGTCGCCATCGGCATCGACTGCGCCAGCTCCGAGTTTTTTCAAGACGGCAAATACCATTTAGCGACGGAAGGATTGCATTTGACCTCGGAGCAATTTTCTGATTATCTGGCTTCCTGGGTGGATAAATACCCGATCATCACCATCGAAGATGGCATGAGTGAGCACGATTGGGACGGATGGGAGCTTTTGACCAAAAAATTGGGCCAAGCGGTGCAATTGGTAGGGGACGATATTTTCGTCACCAACGCAAAAATTCTGAAACAAGGCATTCAGCGCAATATCGCCAATTCCATCCTGATCAAGGTCAATCAAATCGGCACGTTGACCGAAACGTTCGCCGCTGTGGAAATGGCTAAGTGCGCCGGCTATACTGCGGTCATCTCGCACCGATCCGGCGAAACCGAAGACACCACCATTGCGGATATCGCAGTGGCAACCAATGCGCGGCAAATAAAAACCGGATCAATGTCCCGTTCCGACCGCTTAGCCAAATATAACCAACTGCTAAGAATCGAAGAGGATTTGGGGGATACGGCGAGATATGCCGGTCGCGGTGCGTTTTATCAGCTCAGATGAAGTGGTTGAGTTTTATTCTGCTATTGTTGATTGCAGGTATGCAACATCCGTTATGGGTGGGTAAAGCGAGTTGGGTGAAGGTCATGCAAGTTGAGCAGGAACTTGCTGCGGCGCGCGATAACAATGTATTGTTGCAAAACCGCAATAATAAACTCGAAGCGGAAGTCAGCGATCTTAAGCAGGGATTCGAGGCCATCGAAGAACATGCGCGCAGCGATCTGGGCATGATCAAAGAGGGCGAAATTTTGTTTCAGATCGTGCGAAACACACAATCAAATCTATCGCAATCGAATAGCGCGCAATAAGCCGTATCACGGTTGATTCAGTGATTAGTCGCTTCATCTTCCGCCGGGAAAATAAAATATAATTTGCTTGAAAAGTAATGGACGAGATCGCATATCCACATTGCTTTAATCGCTATTTGTTCATTACGGAGTACACCATGAAACGAATTCTTCTTTTTCTGGCAACAAATTTTGCTATTGTTATCGTTCTCAGCATCACGTTGCGATTGCTGGGATTCGAGCGGATTCTGGATGAGCAGGGCGCTGGATTGAATATCAATTCGCTGCTCGTGTTTGCTGCAGTATTCGGTTTTGGCGGCTCGTTCATGTCGCTTGCAATGTCGAAATGGACCGCCAAGCGCTTTACCGGCGCGCATGTGATCGAGATGCCGCGCAATGCGCAGGAGCATTGGCTGGTGGCTACAGTAAAACATCAGGCGGAACAAGCCGGAATCGGCATGCCGGAAGTCGCCATTTACGACGCGCCGGACATCAATGCATTCGCCACCGGCATGTCGAAAAACGACGCGTTGGTTGCGGTTAGTACCGGTTTGTTGAACGCGATGCATCAAGATGAAGCGGAAGCGGTGCTGGCGCACGAAGTCAGCCATATCGCCAACGGCGACATGGTCACGCTGGCGTTGATTCAAGGTGTCGTCAATACCTTCGTCATATTCCTGTCGCGCGTGGTCGGGCATACCATTGATCGCGTCGTGTTCAAAAACGAAGAAGGCCACGGTCCGGCTTTTTGGGTCACTACGATCATTGCCGAAATCGTGCTGGGCGTCTTAGCCAGCATCATCGTCATGTGGTTCAGTCGTCAACGCGAATTCCGCGCCGACGCAGGCGGAGCAAGCCTGGCCGGCAGGGACAAAATGATCGCCGCGCTGCGCCGCTTGCAACTGGCACATGAGCAAGCGCATTTGCCGCAACAACTGGCCGCCTTCGGTATTTCCGGCGGTAGCAACGGTTTGATGCGACTGTTCATGTCGCATCCACCGTTGGAAGAGCGGATTGCGGCATTGGAGGCGCAAGACTGATTTGCCAGCTTTTGCAACCCAAAAAGCGCCGGATGCTCCCGGCGCTTTTTGTTTGTGTGTGGCTTACTGTTTTTCTCCCGTTTTTGTGTTAACTTTTGTGGTTTTCAATAAGCGCAATAGCGTTTAACAATCATGAATACCAATAAAAAAATCAAAGTACTGTTTGTCTGCATGGGCAACATTTGCCGTTCACCGACTGCTGATGCGGTGTTTCGCCATCACGTCAAAGCGGCGGGGGTAGGTCATTTGATCGAAGTCGATTCCGCCGGGACGCATGCGTACCATATCGGCAATCCGCCGGACGAACGTTCGCAGCGCACCGCGTTAAAGCGCGGTTACAAAATGGACGATTTGCGCGCGCGGGCAGTGGATCCGGATGATTTTGAAGCGTTTGATTATATTCTGGCGATGGATAAGGAAAATATGCGCTTGTTGCAACAGCGCAGCCCGCAGCATCATCACGACAAAATCCGTCTATTCATGCAGTATGGCGCAAACTACGACGGCGATACCGAGGTGCCGGATCCCTATTTCGGCGGCCATCAAGGCTTCGAGCTGGTGCTGAACATGGTGGAAGAAGCCAGTCAGGGCTTGCTTGAGCATTTGCGCGATCACATCAATCGATAAGGAAATACAATGAAAACAAAAGCTGCTGTAGCGTGGAAAGCGGGCGAACCATTAACTGTTGAGGAAATCGATCTGGAAGGCCCGAAATCCGGCGAAGTGCTGGTCGAGATCAAAGCCACCGGCATTTGCCATACCGATTACTACACGCTATCCGGCGCCGATCCCGAAGGCCTGTTTCCAGCGATTCTCGGACACGAAGGTGCGGGCGTGGTGGTCGATGTCGGGCCCAACGTCAAATCGCTGCGCAAGGGTGATCACGTGATTCCGCTGTACACGCCGGAATGCCGCGAATGCAAGTTCTGCCTGTCGAAAAAAACCAATCTATGCCAAGCGATTCGCAGCACCCAAGGCAAAGGGCTGATGCCCGACAGCAGCTCGCGTTTTTCCATCGACGGCAAACCGCTGTTCCATTACATGGGTACCTCGACCTTCTCCAATTACACCGTGGTGCCGGAAATCGCGTTGGCTAAGATTCGTCAGGACGCGCCGTTCGATAAAGTGTGTTACATCGGCTGCGGTGTCACTACTGGCATCGGCGCGGTGATCTACACCGCCAAAGTCGAAGCGGGCGCCAATATCGCGGTATTCGGCTTGGGGGGTATCGGCTTGAACGTGATCCAAGGTGCGCGCATGGTCGGCGCCGACAAAATCATCGGCATCGACATCAATCCGCAGCGCGAAGCGATGGCGCGCAAATTCGGCATGACACATTTCATCAACCCGAACGACGTGCCCAACATCGTCGACGCCGTGGTGCAACTGACTGACGGCGGCGCGGATTACAGTTTTGAATGCATTGGCAGCACCAAAGTGATGCGCCAGGCGCTCGAATGCACGCACAAAGGCTGGGGACGAAGCATCATCATCGGCGTCGCCGAAGCCGGGGCGGAAATTAGCACACGGCCATTCCAGCTCGTCACCGGCCGCAAATGGGAAGGTTCCGCTTTCGGCGGCGCGCGCGGCCGCACCGACGTGCCGAAAATCGTCGATTGGTATATGGAAGGCAAAATCGACATCGACTCGTTGATCACGCACACGCTGACGCTGGACAACATCAACGAAGGCTTTCGCTTGATGAAGGCGGGTGAATCGATTCGCTCCGTGGTGGTTTATTGATGGTTGCTTTGGAGACCCGCAGCCAGCACCGCTGCTTCGATGGCATTCAGGGCTATTACCAGCATCCGTCCACCGCCATCGGCTTGCCGATGCGCTTCTCGGTGTATCAACCGCCACAAGCGCAGCAGCAGCGCGTTCCGGTCGTGTTTTTCCTCGCCGGACTCACCTGCACCGAAGAAACCTTCATGATCAAAGCCGGTGCGCAGCGCTACGCCGCCGAGCTTGGTTTGATGCTGGTATCGATGGACACCAGCCCGCGCCAAACCGGCATTCCCGGCGAAACCGACGCTTGGGATTTCGGTGCAGGCGCTGGGCTATGCACCCTGCCAGCTCTGCCTCTGGCAACGCTGGCCGCATTTCGC
>JALRCN010000096.1 GCA_023257295.1 Nitrosomonas sp.
GAATTATTTCCGCTGCCGAAATTGCTGGTGTTCTGCGCGTTTACCTTCGACCCGGAAGCGGCCAAGGATATCGACAACATCAAGGGCATCACCGCGCTGAGAGTGCAGATGAATACCGATTTGCTGACCGAAGACCTGAAAAAAGGCCGCGCCAGCAACGAATCGTTCTGGCTGATGGGCCAGCCGGACGTGATCGTCAAACAAATCAAAACCGGATGTTACCAAGTGGAAGTGCGCGGTTTCGATTATTTCGATAGCAAAACCGGCGAACTGAAATCCGGCGGTAAAAAGAACATCGCCATGTGGGCATTGGATACCGATTACGACAACCGTTCGTTGTATCCGCGCCAGGTGTTTTTCCCGATGGCCGGAAGCGGCGATGGCTGGCGCAAGCTGCGCAAAGATATCCGCGCCGAACTGAACGAAGAATTGCTGGAGCAATTCCACGGCACGGTGTCGCTGCCGTTCGATGCCGGGGAAAACGAGTGCATCGCGGTGAAAATCGTCGATGATCGCGGCATCGAGTCGCTCAAAGTCATCCGACTGGATCAGGTGTAAGCGCCGCCATGACCGATAAGCCGTCCTCGCTGATCATCAATTCGCCGTATCTGAAGCCCGACCGTTATTGGGATCAGGACGACAACGGCAAATTGCTGAGCATTCGCTCTGGCCGCCGTCCGGCGGCGTATGAGTTGTACGACACGCGCACCAACACCCGCCGGGTGGAAAAACTGGAGCGCGTCAACGCCATCCGCGAGCGTCTGGATAGCTGGTGCAATGCCGGTTGGCCTGGTGTTACCAGCGTGACGCGGCAATTACTGGAACATTGGCATGAACGCGGTGAATGGGACAGCGATGAAAAACGTTGGAACGGCGGGCCGCGCCAATATCCGCTCTATTTTTGCCAATTGGAAGCGATCGAAGCGCTGATCTGGTGGCTGGAAGCACCGCAGGATTTCAAACAAGGTATTTTTCTGCCGGGCGACGGTGGGCCGTGGGAACGCATTTGCAGCAAAATGGCGACCGGTTCCGGCAAAACCTCGCTGATGGCGTTGATCATCACCTGGCAAAGCCTGAACGCCATTCACTATCCGAAAGATGCGCGTTACTCCAAGGCGGTGCTGATCGTCACGCCGGGGTTGACGGTCAAAAGCCGTTTGCAGGTGCTGTATCCGGGGAATGACAAGAACGTTTACGACGAATTCCGCCTGTGTCCGAACGAAGCGCTGCGGCAGCAACTCAATCAGGCCGAGTTGCTGATCGAGAACTGGCACACGTTGATGCCGCTGAAAGAGCAAGACCGCTCGGTGGTCAGAAAAGGCCGGGAAAGCGACGAAGCGTTTACCCGGCGCGTGCTGGGTGGATTGGCCGCGCGCAAGGATTTGATCGTGATCAATGACGAAGCGCATCACGCCTACCGCAAACCGGCGGAAGTCAAAGTCAGCAAAAAGGACGCAGAGGAACTGGGCATCGATCTGGACGAAGCGACGCGCTGGATCGAGGGCTTGGATCGCATCCATAAAACCCGGCGCATCCGCTGCTGCTTTGATCTTTCGGCGACGCCGTTTGCACCGACGGGCAAAACCAATACCGAAGCCGGGCTATTTGACTGGATCATTTCAGATTTCGGCTTGAACGATGCGATCGAGGCAGGGCTAGTCAAAACGCCGCGCATCGTGGTGCATGACGATGCGTTGCCGAATGCCAAAAGCTATCGCAGCAAACTGTATCATCTGTACCGCGAAGCCGAGGTCAGTCAGGATTTGAACCGCCGGGCGGATGTGACCGATCCGCTGCCGGATCTGGTGCAAAAAGCGTATGCGATTCTGGCTTACGATTGGCGCGAGACGGCGCAAGCGTGGGCGGATAGTGGGCATACCATTCCGCCGGTGTTGCTGACGGTGTGTAACCGCACCGAGACAGCGGCGCGCATCGAGAAATTTTTCAATGGCGGCGATTGTTTGATCAAGGGCACGCAAGCGCCGGAAAAAACGCTGCGGGTGGATTCGCGCGTGCTGGAAAAAGCCGAACGCGGCGAATCGGTGACCAAGGATGCCGACTACGAGGCACGGTTGACGGCGATCATCGAAGCATCCGGCTTGCCGTCCGATAAAACGCAGGATTTGCTGAGTTTGAAGCAACAGGAACAGTTACGCGCGCTGGTCGATACCGTCGGCAAGCGCGGACAACCGGGGCAGCAGTTGCAGAATGTCATTTCGGTGGCGATGCTGTCGGAAGGCTGGGATGCGGCGAATGTGACGCACATCATGGGATTGCGTGCATTTACCAGCCAGTTGCTGTGCGAACAGGTGATCGGGCGCGGTTTGCGGCGCGTGGCGCATGACATGGATGAGCAGGGCTTGCTGCTACCGGAGTACGTCAATATTTTCGGGGTGCCGTTGTCGATTTTTCAGGAGATCAGCGAGGACGGCGAAACGGAATTGCGGCCACCGAAACCGAGCGTGCGCGTCGACGTGGAACCGGATCGCAATCACCTGGAGATCCGCTGGCCGAATATTCAGCGCATTGATGCGGTGCTGAGGCCGGAATTGGTATTGGATTGGCAGAACGTCGAACCGCTCACGCTCGATCCGATGCAAACGCCGCTGAATGCCGAGGTGGCGCCGTCACTAACAGGATTCGCCAATCTGGCGATGGCATCGGAAATCGATCTGGAGCGGGCATTGGACGACTTCCGTTTGCAAAACCTGATCTTCCGCGCGGCACGAAAGTTGTTTTTGCAAAACGCCGACAGTTTCGGCGGCGATAAGCAGTTTTTGGCGGTGCAGTTGATTCGTATCGTTGAGCAGTTTCTCATCAGCGATAAATTGCATATCCCCAGCGTGTGGCATCAAGACCCGATGCGTAAGCAGATTTTGTTCGCGTTGAATATGGATACCGTGGTCGGGCATGTGAACCGGTTTGTCCGGTTACAAAATACCGAGAAGCTCGAAGCCGTGTTCGATGAATTGCAACCGATCGGCTCCACATCCCGCATGCGCTCGTGGTTGACCACCAAGCCCTGCCAGGCGACGGTGCGGTCGCAGATCAGCCATGTGGTGTACGACAGCACATGGGAGAAGGCAGTAGCGGATTTGTGCGAGAAAGTCCCGCAAGTGGTGGCATGGGCGAAGAATGATCATTTGGATTTTGTTATCCGCTATTTGTGGCGCGGTTCTTCGCGCAATTTCGTACCGGATTATCTGATCCGATTAAATAACGGCAAAACGCTGGTGCTGGAAGTGAAAGGCGTCGACGATGATCGCAACCGCATCAAACGTGCGGCGATGGCGCTTTGGGTCAAGACGGTCAACGAACAAGGCGGGTTTGGCCAGTGGTGCTTTGACGTGGTGTTTGAACCGGCGAGAACGCGGGATGTGATCATGCAGCATGCGGAAGGTGGTCGTTAGCACATGACTTACGAATGATCGCCACGAGCCGATTTGTAAGCCTTTAGTCGGAACAAGTGAAAACAGTAGCACTTTGAAACCTTTTTAAACGCCTCCAAAGACATTTCCCTTCTTTTTTTACCATCCCCTCCGCCTTCATCTAAGATTTGTTAAGCATTTGTTAACGGTGTTTAAGCGATAGTTGTTCACGGTTTTTGCAAAGATAACCTGTCTTTAATCTATGAGGATTTCATCGTGAAGAAACTATTGATCATTGTGCTGGCAGTAATTTTTCTTAGCGGTTTTCGTGCACCCAACGGCAATATTATTTCAAAGGGCGATCTGGCGGATAAATTGATCGTGAATATGGGCGAACCGCATCAGCGAACCGATTTGGGGTTGGTACAAACCCGTGCTTTTGGCGGGGTTTTCTATATCAAACGCGAAGTGTGGTTTTATAGAATCGATGACTACAATTACCGCTTTGTGATCGAAAACGGACAAATTGTCGCGGATCATTGGACACGGTTCTGAGTCGGGATAACAATTACACAAAAGTGTCATATCCCGGTAATGTCCGCCTGTTAGATTTGCTGCACCTTAAATAACCAGCAAAGGTGGGTAAATCATGTTTGAATTTAAAAAATATATAACTGTTGCATCGACGATGCTGCTGAGCGGTATCGCAATGAATGCGCATGCGGCAACTGCGACGTTTAATCCGGCTACTGGCGTAGTCAATCTTCCGGTTGTCGAAGTTTTAAGCGGTAGCTCATCCGCGTTCTATAGTGCCCAATTGCAGCTTAGCGGCAACGAGCTGCAATTGGTTTCTGCCAGCCCGGTTTCCGCGGCTACGGGGCAGCGCAATGTTTTCGATTCCGATACCGCCGCGATACATATCCCATCGGTGCTAGTCGGTGCCGACGATTACTATGTCAAATTGAAACTGGTGCCGGGTTCGAATCCGTTGCGTTTTTCATTGGATCAGGTTGTCAATAATGCCTTCCAGGGTTGTCCAAGTTTTGCCGCTGTGGGGCCGGTAGCGGGTTCTTGCATACTCAGCGGGACAATTACCTCCAATGTCACCTTGACGAAAAATATCCAGTGGATTTTGTCGGGTGGCGTTTATGTCGGCGGCGATAAGACACAAAGCGCGACCCTGACGATCAATCCAGGTACCAAAATTTTCGGTCAAAGCGGCGCGGATTATTTGTGGGTCCGGCGCGGCTCGAAAATTATGGCGGAAGGAACACCGGATGACCCGATCGTAATGTCCGGGCCGCTGCAGCAGGAACCGGGAGAGTGGGCCGGTTTAGTGATTGCCGGTAATGCGCCGGTGAATGGTTGTAATGCGGGTGTGGCGGTGTGCGAAATTCCTTTCGAAGCAATTACTACTGAAAAGTTTGGCGGCAATAATCCAGCGGATAACAGCGGTGTGCTTAAATATGTGCAAATTCTGTTTGCCGGCGCGCAAGTACGTCCCGATGAAGAATTGAACGGCTTGACACTCAACGGTGTCGGTTCCGGCACGATTATCAGTCATATCCACGTTCACGCGGGATTGGACGATGGTATCGAAATATTCGGCGGCACCGCGCAAATGAAATACATCGTGCTGACCGATGTTCGCGACGATTCTTTGGATTGGACCAACGGCTGGCGCGGGCGTGCGCAATTTGTACTGATTAAACAAGCGTCTGACTCTGGAGATCGCGGTATTGAAGCCGATAACAACGAAGTCAGTCACGACAGCGAGCCGCGCGCGCAACCGCTGTTATCGAATATGACTATCATCGGCCGTTCCGGCAATGCCGTGCAAGGCATCTTGCTGCGCCGCGGTACCGGTGCGAATATATTCAATTCGGTGATTACCGGTGGATTTGCATCCTGTTTGCGGATCGATGGCGCATCGACCTATACCAACGCTGGAACGATCGGTAGCTTGAGCGGCGAATTGACGATAAAAAATTCGTTTGTAAATTGTACCGCTAATTTTTCGAATGGCGATGGTTCGACGTTTACGGTATCCGATTGGTTTACAGCGCAATCCGGCAATAAGGCAACTAATCCATTGCTGAACGGTTATCTGCCGAACGTCGGTTCGCCGCTGATTACAGGTGGTGTCGCAGTTGGCGATGCCTTCTTTACCACAGTCGATTACGCCGGTGCATTCAAGGACGGCAACGACGATTGGACTGAAGAATGGACTTTCCCGTTTAACTAAGCAAAGAAATCGACTTAACCAAAGCCGCCGGGTTGCTGTTTCAGTAATCCGGCGGCTTTTCATGTAATCTATTATTAATAAATGAATTTTATGGAATATGATTCCAGAAAGACCTTCGTCGCAGGCTGCGATAGGGTAAAAAGCAAGGTGCAAATATTGTTTAGCAGGATCAGGTAGTACTCCAACAGTAATCAAACCACTTTTG
>JALRCN010000154.1 GCA_023257295.1 Nitrosomonas sp.
ATTGGTCGCTATCGTCGAACGCCCGGCGCCGCCTTTCAATTGAACGACACCGATAATCTTGGATTGCATCGCGGTTTGTTGAACGGCCATTGCGTTATCCGTTATTTTGTATCCGAGAGGCGTCTCCGGCATAGACACTCATCTCATTTTGAATGATTTCCACGAACCGCTGATAAGACATGCCCGGCGCGTTATGCACCTCATGGTGCGGCGATTGCTTTTTTGCGTAAGTCAGCGCGGATGATAGGCATTTCAATCCCATTTTTCGCTCCCCCTGGTTGATCAACAGCAACCCCAATTGGTAGTGCGCCTCCGGAAACGTGTAATCCAAAAAAATTGCTTTGCGGAAAGCCTCTTCCGCCTCATTCGGCTGCGCATTCTCCAGCAGGATTGTACCTTGCAACAGATAAATATGCTTATCGACCGGATTTAACGCAAGGCTCCTATGGCAGCTTTGCAAGGCCTCGTCCAACCGCCCCAAATTGGCAAGCGCCTTGGATTTTATTTGCAGCAAACCCACCGATTCTCCTGCCGTTTTGAACGCCTTGTCGATCGCCAGCAAAGTGTCATGCCATCGTCCGGCGCGCAGACAATCGACAGGACTGGAATCTCGCGTAAAAGCTTCGCTAAGCTGAGCGTTGTGTTCGCGAGCAATTCCTTCTTCGCCGCGTTCAATCTCGGGTGCATTCTTGGCAATATCGCGCTCTATCGTACAAATCCCGCTTGGCGGCGCAGTCGGAGATTCACGGCATTCATCGAATTCACGCTTAAAATAAAAGAAACTGCCCCGTTGAATATGCGTTAATTCACTGGGGTATTTATCGACAAAATCGGATGCCCCCAGAAACAGCAAACCGTCCGGCACCAAACATTCGGAAAACTGCTGCACGATGCGCTGAATCGACTCCGGTTCCAAATAAATGAATACGTTCCGGCACAAAATGATATCGATTGCATTGGTATCGGTATGCAAAGCAGGGAAAGCATCTTCCGCCAAATTCAGATAAGCAAATTTGACCCGCCGACAAATATCGTCGCGTAGTTGATATTCGCCATGGCTCTCATTGAAGTATTTTTTTGCGATGGCTTCCGGCGTCTCGCGCAACGACCATTCCTTGTAGCGCCCCTGAATCGCATCGGCCAATGCATCTTTATTGATATCCGTCGCCAGAAAATGGAGATTCCAGCCATCGATATCCGACAACAACCCGTACAACATAATGACTAAGCTATATATCTCTTGCCCGCTTGAGCACCCCGCGCTCCACACCCGCAGCGAACAATCCCGATTGCGCCGCTTGCGGGCGATCAGCTCCGGCAGCAACTCCTCGTATAACAACGCCATTTGCCCTGTATGACGAAAAAAATAACTTTCCCCAATCGTAATCCGCGTCAGCAAAAACTCAAACTCCGGAGCAGAGCTTCGTTTTTGGTTTAATTCCTGCAGCAATGCTGCCTCGCCGCCATACCCGAAGCTCGCGCACGCTTCGGCCAACGCCTGGCGCAACGTCGGCATTTGAAAATCCCGCAAGACAATGCCGGTGCGCTGGATAATCAAGGCATGCAACGCTTCCTCGGTAGCGGAGAGAAAACCCAGCTGATTCTTTATGGAAGACTGATCGATTTGCGATGTCATCAGGATTCATCCCCGTCATGCCGCTAAATGGCCGGCTTAGGAAAACGTCCTCGCTGAAACGCTGGAATTCACTGCGGTAAAATTAACATTAAGAATACGCGGCATATCCAACAGCAGCGCAATGCCGCTGTCCAGCTTCAAAGAAGCTTCAAACGGTGCCGCACCCGACTTAAACAATCCCTGCATATGGATTGCGTCCGGCTTGACTGCTTCAATCCGCACAACCTCGTTCACAATAAAGGCCATTTGCGCCTCTCCATTGCCGCACACGATTACCGGCGTATCCAGATCGTAGGGCTGCGCATGATTCAATCCCAGCCACAACCCCAAATCGACCACGGCAAGGCCTTTGCCGCGAAAATCCATCAACCCCGCCAAATAATAAGCGCCACCGGGAACCGGCTGCAATTCCATCAACGGCAATACGCATTCCACATACCCAAGCCCGATCGCATAGTGCGAATCTTGTGCGCGAATACAAATCACGCGATACCCCGAATCCGATTCATCGGCGGTATTATTTTGCATCGTTGCGGCAATGGAATTTTCTTGCATAATAAGATGTGCTATTCAGACCGTAATAACGGCGCTTGAGATCCTTCAGAAAAAATCGCTGAACCAGATACCGGAAAACGCTTACACGCCCATAATACTTTTAATTGCCGCCAGGATCAATTTTCAAATGGCGCGCAGTGCTTTTTAAGCGCAATGGCTATCGAACGAACGATTAGCGCCATAGAAACGGCGCCAGGATCGGGCGTTCCGATACTTTTCTCTGCATGAGGCCGGGCGCGTCCGATTTTGGGCAGTAGATTTTCGGTAGCTTGGGCTGCTGCATCGGCAACATCGGCAGCGGCATTCCAGGCAGCAGCAATTGAAAGATTGCGCGATGCGCTCGAATCCATCGACACCGAGAGTGGATGCAGAACATCGACCAGCGTCTTATCGCCCAATTGCGCTTTGCCGAGATCGGTTACGCCGCGAAGTGCGGCGGTGATACCATCGGCAATGGCTGTCACATCCGGCTTGGCTTCGTCGCCAAGCGCACTCCCGATATTGCGCAGAATTACCCCCCACAACGCACCCGACGTGCCACCCGCCCGATTGGACCAGGCATCGCCCGAAACAGTAAGCAATGTTCCCGCACCGGCTTTGGCATCGAGCGCTTCCTTGGCCGCTGCGACTGCCGCAGCCAGTCCGCGTTGCATGCCGATGCCGTGATCGCCATCGCCCGCAATCGCGTCCAAACGCCCCAATTCTTCCTGCTTTACGTCAATCGCCGCATAAGCTGCCTCCAGAACCGCCAGCACTACTGTTGCAGCTGCTTGCGAAATGGCGGAACCGGTTTTTAACCGATGTTGATTGCCGAGTTGTAATGAATCGGCCTTATTTTCATTGGAATGTACAACATTGCCGCGATGAAATGCAGGCGTATCCGCTGCGGCAAGCCAAGTTTTCTCGAGTTCATCGCTCATCCAAAATAAGGTGAGTGAAATGCCCGCCATGTCGAAACTGGTGATCAACTCGTCCACCACGGGTTCGACAATAGTTAATCCATGTCCCGACAACAACTGATCGATCTTGCGATAAACAACGAACAATTCTTCGTATTTCACCGCACCAAGACCATTGAGTATCACGCCGATGCGCGCACCGCGACGATCCTCGATCATCGAAGGCGTTTCATCCAGCAGCCGGTTAACCAAAATTTCCGCCAAACCATCGGCGCTTGGCGCATCCATGCGAGAGATACCCGGCTCACCATGAATGCCCATGCCGATTTCCATCTTTCCGCTAGCAACTTCGAACAAAGGCTCACTGGCGCCGGGCAATGTGCAACCGGAAAATGCAACGCCAAGCGTCCGCACGCGCTCGTTGGCTTCCGTCGCAATACGAAATACTTCGTCCAGCGATTTTCCCGCATCGGCGGCAACAGCCGCAGCTTTGAAAACCGGCAAGGTACCGGCAATGCCGCGGCGTTTATGCTTCTCTGCAAGAGACGCGGAAGCGATATCGTCGGTTACAACGACCGATCGAACGTCGATCCCCATCGCACGAAGCCGCTGCTGCGCCTGGTTGAAATTGAGCACATCGCCAGCATAATTACCGTAGCAAAATAAAATGCCACCACCGGCATCCACGACCTGAGCCACATTGCAAATCTGCTGCGCCGACGGCGACGCGAATACATTTCCCATCGCAGCACCGTGTGCCAATCCCTGTCCGACAAAGCCGCCAAAGGCCGGGTAATGTCCGGAGCCGCCGCCGATCATCAGCACAACCTGGCCAGGTTTCGCCTTATGCAAGCGAATCACGCCGCCATCGACTGCGTATATTTTGTCGCGGTGCACCGCCACAAAACCTTCGGCCAATTCATCCGCAAACTTCGTTGGATCGTTCAATAAATAAGTCATCGCTTACACCGTATTTTTCAAAAATAGCATGCTTCCGGCAACAACCGCTTTGTATTCAGCCGCTATTCAGCCCGAAAATTGCACAATCGGAACCGAAATGCCGGAACGATTCGGCATTGGATCACAGGAGAAATGTCATGAATACGAAAAAAACGCTACTCATCGCTGTCATCGTCGGCCTGCTTTTTCTCACCGGCTGCGTGGCCACGCCTTATTACGGCAGCGCGGGATATTACCGGGGAACCGCCTATGGCTACGGATACCAACCGTCCGTTTATTACAGTACCCAGAGTTATGTGAACACCCCCAGGCATCACATCGGCGGACACATCCACTACAATGACGGACATAAACACTTCATCGGCAGTCATCGGCATTCCGGCGGGCATAAACACTTCGGCGGCCATCGAGGACACCGCCGATGAAAACGCATGTTCTTTCACTCGACAAACCTTCGCCCCGCCGAAACAAGGCGAGGCGAGGCGAAGTGACTCGATAGCGCTTACTCCATCAAAATGAGCTCCGCTGCTTTCCGAGCCACAATACCGTGCACTGCCTTGGTCGGATGCACGCCGTCCCAAAACAAGTAAGTATCTGGAAATTCACATTGATACGGCGCAACGCCAGGGGTTACACAAGCATCGACCGTATTGCCGATTGAAAAGGCTCCTGGTGTTTCAAGCACCTCATTCAACAAAGCATAAAGATCCAGCAGCTTGATATCGATACCCGACAATCCTGCATTCAAGCCATGTTGCACGTTCGCCAGCCCCGTATTAAAAGCAACCGCCAGGCCGTTTGCCGCAGCAATGACCAGCCCCTGCCCGCCGAATGCATTATCGATTATCCCGACCGCAGGCGTTGCTCCAATATTCGGTGCATTCACCAGCAAGAACTTCCGGGCGCCTTGGCCATACAATACTTGGATCGTGTGCTGAATATTGCCTAGCGCGGCACCAATCACTTCCGATGGATCTTGACCGGCAGTCACCCCGACCAACGCATTTAGCATCACGAGCTTCGAATTGGGTTAACTATGCCGAACTAAACGTGCAATATCATGAAGACACTTAATTTTTACAATTTTCTTATTCGTACTTCCTTTGATCGCCTCATCACGCGGATCGTAATGAGGCGTTATAATTCTCATTATGCGTTCTTTAGGTTTTTTCAGTGCCTTCCCTACACTAAAAACAAGCCTGAATTCTTTTTGCCATGCGTAGGATCTCTCTTTAGCAAATGCGAGTTGCTTTGGATCAGTAATATCAAAAGAACATTCCGAACTATCCGCACGATAGTAATGAACAGATTTATCAATAAGCCCGATCTTTCGATCATTCCAAGGTTTTCTCATTACTGCAAAACGAATGCGCCGTATAAATTCATCAGGATCAAAAATCTCTATACATGCGTCGCTTTTAAATTCATTCATTAGATTTTCGCTATTCAACTCTGAAAGGCAAAAAATATAAACAAGATCAGCATTATTTATGCTGTTAAGCACGGAGAATTCACCTACTATCCTTTTCCTGTCGCCAAGATTAATTGCACAATCGTTTTGAGAAACATTCCTATGCGTTCCTTCCCATGGATCCCCACGAACCTTATCTTCCTGTTTTATAAAATAAGTAAGATTTCTAAATAACACCTCTCCTTTATCAAGGAATGCACGAGCATATTCAGATGGTAGGTATTTGTACAAGAAAGGCATTTCTATTAACTATGCTATTACTGTTAAGCATCGACAAACTCTTTAATCCCTCCGCTCCGTCACTTCCACCAAATGATACCCAAACTGCGTCTTGACCGGCCCTTGCACTTCGCCGACCGGTGCGCTGAATACGACGGTGTCGAATTCCTTCACCATCTGTCCGCGTCCGAATTCGCCTAACTCGCCGCCTTCCTTTCCGGACGGGCACAGCGAATGTTGTTGCGCCAATTCGCTGAAACTGGCGCCGCTTTCGATTTCGGCTTTCAGGTTGTTACATTGCTCTTCGGTTTTGACCAGAATATGACGTGCACTGGCTCGTGACATGATTTTTCTCCTCTTTTTTGATTTTTAAAATAGTTGTGATTACGTGATACAGTTAAGCATACCTTGGCCTGGCGCTGACTGTATAGTCCTTCAGCATTCCCAGCCATCCTTTTTCAACAAATTGCCGCACTATCATCGACTATGCTGGAATTACGCCATATCACCAAAGGTTACGCCGAAGGACGGAAGGTTCTGACCGATTTGAGCTATCACTTGCCTGCGGGCGATTACGTCGCGATTATGGGGGAATCTGGGGTGGGCAAATCAACGTTGTTGAATTTGATCGCCGGATTGGATACGCCAGATTCGGGTGAAATCGTGATCGACGGTGCGGCGATTTCGTCGCTTGACGACGATGCCGCGACACGCTTGCGGCGCGAGCGCTTCGGGTTTATTTTTCAGGCATTTCATGTGTTGCCGCATTTGACGCTGGCACAGAATATCGCGTTGCCGTTGCTGTTGAACGGCAACGCGGCCGATGCGCGCGTCGTGCGGATGCTGGAACAAGTGGGATTGCAAGGGCGCGGCGACCATTTTCCGCGCCAATTGTCCGGCGGCGAGCTGCAGCGTGTAGCCATTGCACGCGCATTGATTCACCGGCCTAAACTGGTGCTGGCAGATGAGCCAACCGGTAATCTCGACCCCGATACCGCGTGCGAGATTTTGCAGTTGATCCGCAATGAAATCAAAGCCAACGGCGCAACCGGAATACTGGTGACGCATTCACACACCGCTGCCGCGACTGCAGATCGAATTTTGAATTTGACCAAGGACGGTTTGCAAGCGGCAACGCCCGGCGGTACCGCATGAACGCAGCAACGGTATCGCGCTGGCTGCTATGGGGCGAATGGCGCGCGCACTGGCTGCAAATCATCACGGCACTATTGGCGATTGCCATCGGCGTGGCGATGGCGTTTTCGATTCATTTGATCAACACCGCCGCTTTCAACGAATTTTCCGCCGCGAGCAAAAGCCTGTCCGGGCAATCCGATTTGCAGGTGCATGGCCGCACCGCATTTTTTGACGAAGCGCTGTATCCCCGGCTTGCCAATTATGACGGTGTCGCGCTGGCCAATCCGGTGCTGGAACTGGATGTTTCCGTGCCCGGCAAGCAGCAGAACCGCAACGATCACCGCCTGAAAATCATCGGCACCGATATGTTCCGCTCGATGCAAATCGCACCTGATCTGCTGGGATTGACCGAAGAAGGCAAAACGCTGGACCGGGTGGCGAGCGATACCATTTTTCTGTCGCCTGCCGCGATGGAGTGGCTGCAAGTGCAGCGCGACGACATGTTGCAGTTGCATACGGGGCTGGAAACCGTTTCGTTGCGCGTCGCCGGCGGCCTGGTGCGGGCGCGTGCAGGGCAGCGCATCGCGGTGATGGATATCGGCGCGTTGCAGTGGCGCTTCCAGCAATTAGGGGTGCTGTCGCGCGTCGAATTGAAGCTGCGCGATGGCGTCAATCACGCAGCCTTCAAAGCACAATTGGCGAGTGACCTGGGCGAATCGTATGTGGTATCTGAGGCACACGATCAGGAAAAGCGCATCGCCAACATGTCGCGCGCTTACCGCGTCAATCTGAACATGCTGGCGCTGGTGGCATTGTTCACCGGCACGTTTCTGGTGTTTTCGACGCAGGCACTGTCGGTGGTACGACGCCGCCAGCACTTTGCGCTGCTGCGGGTACTGGGTTTTACGCGCAGGCAGTTGTTACTGCAAGTCACCCGGGAAGGTTTATGGCTGGGGATTGCAGGCTCATTGCTGGGTTTGGCGCTGGGCTATGCCATCGCGATTGCGGCGATTCAGGTGCTCGGCGGCGATCTGGGCACCAACTTTTTTCCCGGCGTGAAGCCAAGTATTCATTTCGATCCAGCGACTGCGTTGCTGTTCTTCGGTATTGGCGTCACGGTAACGCTGCTGGGCGGTATCGCTCCGGCGCTGGAAGCATCACGTGCCAAACCGGCACTGGCATTACGTTCCGGCAGCGAAGACATGGCGATGACCAAACTGTCGCCGCCGTGGTTCGCACTTGTTTGCCTCGCGACCGCAGTGCTGTTCACGCAATTGCCACCGGTGTTTGAATTGCCGATCTTCGGTTATCTGGCAATTTCACAATTGCTGATCGGCGGCATTGCGCTGATGCCGCATTTCACCGCCCGGTGCTTTGCAGCTCTGTCAAAACATTGGCCACAGCAGTGCAATGCGGTACTGACGCTGGCACTGGCGCGCCTCGCCAATGTGCCAAATCAAGCTGCGATCGCGCTTGGCGGCATTCTCGCGAGTTTCAGCCTGATGGTGGCGATGGCGATCATGGTGACCAGTTTTCGTGTCTCGATCGATGGTTGGCTTGGACAGGTGCTGCCGGCGGATTTGTACGTGCGCACCGCGTCCAGCGGTGAGCAAGGCGGCTTTCCGCCCGATGCGCAACAAGCGATAGCCGCATTGTCCGGCTTCAACCGCATCGACTTTTTCCGCACGCAGCAATTAACGCTCGCCCCGAATCGTCCCGACATTACGCTGTTCGCCCGCCCGGTGGATCGTTTCGATCCTCGCAATACGCTGCCGATGACCGATGACATGCTGGCACCCGGCTCGATTCCGAGTGATGCGATGCCGGTGTGGATTTCGGAAGCCATTGTCGATTTATACGGCTATCGGGTTGGTGACACCATCAAACTGCCGCTCGGCACCGCAACAAACGAATTTCTGGTCGCCGGGGTGTGGCGGGATTACGGCCGCCAATTCGGTGCGATTCAAATGCTGCTGTCCGATTACCGGTCATTGACCGGCGATTTGAGCGTCAACACCATCGCGATGTGGCTGCAGCCCAGCACCACTTCGGATCAAGCGCAGGCAATGCTGCGACAATTGCCGTTCGGCGAAGCACTGGAGATTACCCGTTCGAGTGATCTGCGTGCACTGAGCCTGGAAATCTTCGACCGCAGCTTTGCCGTGACGTATTTGCTGGAAATGATCGCGGTGGTGATCGGTCTGCTCGGCGTAGCCGCGAGTTTTTCCGCGCAAACGCTGGCACGGGTGAAGGAATTCGGCATGCTGCGGCATATCGGCGTGCTGCGCCGCCAGATTTTTGCGTTGCTGGCGGTGGAAGGCGGTTTGCTGACATTACTCGGGATTGCGCTCGGTTTCGTGCTGGGCTGGGCGATCAGCCTGATTCTGGTGTTTATCATCAACCCACAATCGTTTCACTGGACCATGCAATTGCATGTGCCATGGTCGTGGCTGAGTGCGATTGCCGCGATTTTGCTGCTGTCGGCGGCATTGACGGCTTTGCTGTCCGGGCGCCGGGCGGTTTCCGCGCAAGTGGTGCGCGCAGTTCGGGAGGATTGGTAATGACAACGGTTAAACGCAGCAACCCCATTATCGCGCTCCTGCTGCTGATTTTGTGCCTGCTCGGCATTGATGCACTGGCCGAATCGAACCGGCTAAAATCCGTCACCCCCGATTACCGGCTAACATTTCCGCTGGATTATGGTGCACACGACGATTTTCGCATCGAATGGTGGTACATCACCGGTTGGCTGGAGACAGCGGATAAAAAACCACTTGGTTTTCAGGTCACTTTTTTCCGTTACGCGACCGATCTGAATCACGACAATCCAAGCCGTTTCGCCGCGAAATATTTGATCATCGGGCACTTGGCGCTGTCCGATCCGGCGGTAGGTCGAATCAAGCATACAGAAAGAACGGTACGCGAAGGCTTCGATCTCGCCTACGCCAAAACGGGCGATACCAATGTGAAGCTCGATGACTGGACGCTGGTACGGCAATCGGATGGCAGTTATGTCGTCGATTTGCGTGACGACGATTTTGGTTTGCAATTTACCTTGCAGCCGACACAAAAACCGCTGCTGCAAGATCAAAACGGTTTCTCGCGCAAGGGTCCGAAACCCGAACAAGCAAGTTATTACTACAGTGAACCGCATTTGCAAGTCAGCGGTACGGTGTTTCGCAACGGCAAACCCATGAATGTTACCGGTCGCGCCTGGCTGGATCACGAATGGTCGACGGCGTATCTCGATCCGGAGGCCGACGGCTGGGATTGGGTTGGCGCCAATCTGGATGACGGTTCGGCGCTGATGGCATTCCAGATCCGCGCCAAACAAGGTGGCAAAGTGTGGTCCTACGCAGCGCTGCGCGATGCTTCCGGCAACATGACGTTGTTCGATTCCGATCAAGTCGAATTCACACCGGTTCGCACCTGGCAATCGCCGCATACCGAAGCGGTTTATCCGGTCGAGATGCGCATCCGTACCGGCGACGTCGAATGGCACCTGATGCCGCTGCTCGACGACCAAGAACTGGATGCGCGTCAATCGACCGCAACCGTCTACTGGGAAGGCGCCGTTACATTGACCAGAAACAAGCAATCCGCCGGGCGCGGTTATCTGGAACTGACGGGGTATACGAAACCGCTGGCATTGTGACTCCAATGGAAACGCTGCTCCCGCATTTCATGACCATACGCAGTTATGCTATGCTTGCATGAACGCAATCCACCCAACCTCCGTTTCGTCGACCCCAAAATAATGACGGCTGCCGCCAAACCCATCAAGCGTAAAAACACCGCAATTGCCGATCGTTACGACATCGCAATCATCGGCGGCGGCCCGGTCGGCATGGCTTTGGCGCTCGCTTTGCGCGACACCGGCATTTCGAGTGTATTGCTCGAAGCTCGCGGCGTGCCGGAAAAAGACGAAGATCCCCGCCCACTAGCGCTTTCGCACGGCAGCTATCTGATCCTGAAGCGCCTTGGCGTATGGGACAAATTATCGAACCAGACGCCGATCACGCAAATTCATATATCCAATCGCGGCAGTCTCGGTCAAACGGTGCTGACACCGGAAGATGCCGGTGTTCCGGCGCTGGGCTATGTGGTCAACTACCACGATCTGTTTTGCTCGATCCATCACCAATTGACCGGAAGCACCACCGATTATCTCGCCGGCGCGCTCGTCACCCGGCTTGATACCGACAAAAACTCGGGCACGGTGACTTTCGATTACCAAGGCAAAGAGCACCAACTCTCCGCCAAGCTGCTGGTACTGGCCGACGGCGGTGGTGAGGCCCTCCGTCCGGATCATGCGGCCGATGGCCAGTGCCGCATCGAGGTCGCCACCGGGGGAATCGAGAATGACCGGCAGCTTCTCCCGCCCCATGGCGTCCAGCGCCTGGCGGAAGCGCGCCACTGCTGCCGCATAGGCCCCAGCGATCACCAGCAGGCTGCCAAGGCTGCGCAGGGCAAAGCTGTTGCCCGGCTCCACTTCAATCGCGGCCTCCAGCGCCTGGCGGGCTTCTGCCTTGTCGCCCAGCCGCATGGCAGCGAGCGCCAGCGCCACCTGGGCATTGGCCTGGGCGTGGGCATCGCCG
>JALRCN010000129.1 GCA_023257295.1 Nitrosomonas sp.
TTTTATTTGCATTTGAAAGAAACCGAATTTCGTTTTAATCATCGTCGTGATAATCTTTATCTTGCCGTTCTCAAATTATTACGCCTAAACCCGCTTTAACTTCCTAAGACCCTATGGCATTATAATTATCTATTTTTTTATGAAGATGGTGTCGTTTTCCTACGCCGAGATCCCTGTCCATTTATGAAAGTGAATAAAAGCATTGCAAGTTTCTTATTGAGCGCGTTGCTTTTATTTTATTTTCCTATGTCACGCGGTGATGTTCTGCCGGAATATCGGTTGAAGGCGGTGTTTCTATACAATTTTATTGTGTTTACCGAATGGCCGAATTTTACTGATTCATCGATTGCTTTATGCTTTTATGAAAATCACCCTTTCGGCTCGGAAGTAGAGGCACTGAATGAACGGCGCATAAACGATCAGATGATTCGCGTCACACTTAAAAAAAGCGGTGAAGGACTGCAAGACTGTCAGGTGCTTTTTATTTCAAAGGTTGAGATGAAGAATTTTTCCGCGATTATGGAAGCGCTGAGTCACAGATCTGTTCTTACCGTTGCGGATAGCGAGGGTGCCGCCACTCAAGGCGCCATTTTGAACATGCAAGTCGAGAATGAAAAAATTACCTTCGAAGCCAATCTTGCGGCAGCCCGGAATGCTGGATTGACGCTCAGTTCCCGGTTGCTTCGGTTGGCGACGAAGGTATATCAATAGGAGGCTACGTATACCAAAATAGAAAGAGGTAACTGGAAGAGTGCCATGGGGATGGTGCGCTCTTCCAGTTGATCAGTTGTGTCAGCTAAGAATGCTAATGCTGTTCCAACTGATTTCATCCGGTTGAATGCCAACCAGGGTGATCGATACATGAAGGCCGAAGTGCACGATGAAATCCTGGCCGTCATAGTTAAAATCGGTGATATGGTTGATCAATTGTTCTTGAGAGGTTAATCCGAGGCCGGTATCGAAAATCAGCTCATCGTCTTCAAGCGTATTAAAATCTTCGATGCGCAAATGTGCGGCTTCGCGCACAACAAAACCATCGGCGCCTAATCCGCCGCGGCTGTCTTCGCCGCCGCGTACGACGATAAAATCGTCGTTATCCGTCGGTAAATAATGCAGCATCCCGCTAAATTTCGGCGCGATGCTGTGCTCTGCCGGTGCAATCACCCATTCTTCGGCGGTACGGAAATAAATGCCGTCGCCGTCGCTATCTTCGTATCGGGTGATTTCGGAACCGAACGGCTTGGTTTCGGTGCGAATGACCGCATCACCTTCCACTGTATAGGTTTCGCTGCCGTCATCGTCTATCGGTTTGAGTTCCCATACGCCATCGTCGAGCTCGTAGACAGCGATGACCGCACCGTCGGCGATGTCGAATTTGAAGCTTTTATGGCCATGATCGTGACCTAAGTCATGGTGATCTTCATCATCTTCATCTGTGCTAGACGCGATGGCATAAAAGCCGTCGCCGTCCGGATCTGAAAATACGGTAGTTCTAGTTCCGTCGGAAGTTTCTTTCGTCAGGATAATTTGATCACCGTCGATAACAAAGGAATCGTTGCTGCCGATCGATTTCGGTTCAACTTCAAAGTAAGCGGTTACAGCATCGCCTTCAATAGTGAACAAATATTCTTTGTCGCTGCTGGATAAATCGTCATGCTTTGAACTCATCATAGCCTCTTTATGCGTGTGGTTAGTCGATCGGGTTGTGTGTTGTCGGTGCTAAGTGGCTGTGCCAAGAAGCCGGTAAATTTTGCATCCAGTGATTTAAATTGGCGACCGCTTTGCTGTTCTCATCCGCAGTGCTCGAAATAGAGTCTGCGAGAGTCGTGTCGACGGCCGATTTAATGTCGTGCGCGCTGATCGTTTGCGTGTTTGTGAGCAACACAACCAACGTGGATGTGCAGAAAACAATCGTGCCGATAGCCTTTATCAATAGCGATAATTTTTCTCGCATAGAGCCTCCGTCGTAAGGTTACTAAACATAGGAAACGCTAATTTATTGCCTGTGCGAGCGAATCGCTTCGTTGCGCAGCACTCGCTTACTCGCCTATCTTGCGTTCCGTGCGCCTTGTGCTTCATCTCGTTCACCGAATCAATCAGCGTTTCCATCGCAATAATTTAATCGTGTGGAAATTTCCCGCACAGAAAATATCGTACGCGGGAAATTTTCCCATGTCAATAAAGTGTGAGAAATTTTCCCACGACGTGTTAAAATTTTAATCGAACTTCATCGATCCGATTATTCGCCATACCATTTATGCACGACGTCAAACCCACTCAATCCATGCTCCCGACGACTCTCATCGTCGCGTTGCGGCGTGTGTTGCGGCCGTTCGTCAAATTGATGCTGGCGAAAGGAATGACATATCCTTATTTGGTGGAAGTTTTAAAGGATTTGTTTGTGCAAGTGGCCGATCGTGAATTTAGGATCGGAGGCAAACCGTCGACCGATAGTCACTTGAGCTTGCTGACCGGCATTCATCGCAAAGACATTAAACGGCTGCGGCAAAGCGCGTGCGCCGATGCCGAATTTGTTCCGCAATCCGTATCGCTGGGAATGCGGCTGATCAGTCTGTGGACCGGCGATGCGCGTTATCTGGATGAAAATAACCAACCCAAACCATTGCCCAGATACAGTAAGGAAGGAGGCGAAATTTCATTCGAAGGGCTGGTGGCTGGCGTCAGTTGCGATATCCGTTCGCGCGTGGTGCTGGATGAGTGGATGCGGCTCGGCATTGCGCATTTTGACGAGGCCAGCCGGGTGTGTCTCAATACCGCCGCTTTCATTCCAGTAAATGGGTTTGACGAAATGGCTTATTATTTCGGCCACAATTTGCACGATCATGCAGCCGCAGCAGCCAGTAATTTATTGGGAGGCCATCGGCCTTTTTTGGAACGCAGCGTGCATTACGACGAACTCAGCGAGGAATCGGTAAAAAAGTTGGCGGAGAAATCGCGCCAATTGGGTATGGAATCTTTATTGGCCATCAATAAAGAAGCGATACAATTGGAAAAGAGCGATGTGCCGCAACAGGAGCCGCGCTATCGCATGACGTTTGGGGTATATTATTACAATGAGCCGGTCGAATCGGAAATGCCGAGTGAAATGACAACAGAAGCTATGCGTAACGCGAAAAAAGACACGGGTACGTCCCAATGAGAAAAATTTCGTGGCCTATAATCCATCGGATCTGCGGGGGTGCGTTGAGCATTCTTGCGTTGGCCGTTGTTTGTTCTGTCAGCGCATTTGCAAAAAATAATTGCGAAAGCAACGCGGCCACAATCAACCCGGCGCTCGCCGCGAATTCCGGAATCGGCGGCACCGGCCTCTACGACGGCGGGATGGGCGGCACCGGAAAACCTGAGAGCGGCATCGGCGGAACGGGCAGCGTGGCCGATAAGGGCGGCATCGGCGGTACCGGCATTGTCGGTGTGATTGCCGGTTTTGCAAGCATATGCGTCAATGGCATCGAAGTTCATTACAGCGACCATACGCCGATCCTGGTGGATGGCCGCATGTCCACGATGCGCGAACTTGCGGTCGGACAGGTGGTGATTGCGCGGGCAGTTGGCACGGGCTATGAGCTTACGGCAAGCAATATCGCCGTCATTCACGCGGCAGTGGGGCCGATCGGCAGCTTCAATTCCGAAACCGGAGAAATGCGTGTCATGGGCCAAACGGTGCGCATCGGCGCTGTACCCGGTAACGATCAGCTTGCCAGTTTGCAACCAGGCGATTGGGTGCGCGTCAGCGGACACAGACTTGCCAGCGGGGACATCGTAGCATCTCGAATCGAATCGGTGCCGCCGCAGCCGCAAGCGCACCTCAACGGTTATGTCGCGCAGGTCGATGGGCAAGGTTTTGTGGTTAACGGTACGCACGTTCGCTACGGTGCGTTATTGCAACCGGCCGATGTTGCGCGAGGAATGGAAGTTCAGGTTGCGGGTCATTGGGATGGCGAATATCTGCATGCGCAGCATGTGTTGATCGAACCGGTACGTCAAAGCCTTGGCAATGTAGAGCATGTTGTGATCGAAGGCTATATTCACATGCGCGATAACCGGGAATTGAATCTCAGCAACCGGGTTGTGACGCTGGATTCCGGTATCGCGTCCGACGATTTCAGAGTGGATCAGCGCGTTCAAGTCAGCGGCAGGGTTGGCGCCGATCAGCGCATTGCGCTGGAACGGGTAGAGGTCGTCAATGCGGCATCGGTTCCGGTATTCGACCGGCTTGACCGGGATCACATGGGCGATGGCGGCAAAATGAAGAAGGAGGTTGAACAGGATTCGGATAACAAGCCATCAGCCGATAAAGACGATTTATTCGATAACTCATCCCCCGATAGGGATGAGAGCAAACCGGACCGTGAAGATCCTGCGATACAGAGCGGTATCGGGTCCGAATTGACGGATCGCGTCAACGATCAACTCGATTACATACATGCTATCGGGGATCGCCATGGTTCTCAGCGGGAAATCGAGATTCCGGATCATATACGCGATTTCAGCGGCCATCACGACCGATTGTTCATTGATCGATAACGAGAATATACGATACTCGCTCGATTGCCGCTGTAAAATGCACGGTATCGCAGCGCATCGGCGGTAAGATCGCTTTCATCATGCAAAGTGGCAGTTTCTTTCTATCGGCACGATATTTATGGGCGGTGTGGCTGCTGTTCGCATGCATTGGTTCGCACGCATACGCGAATGGATTTAGCGTGAGCGCGGCAACCGATTTTACGACGGGTAATTACGGCGGCAAAACATCCACGGATATCTGGTATGTTCCCTTTACCGTGCGCTACGACAAAGGCCGCGCATCGTTTCGCGTCATCGTTCCTTACATCGACATAACCGGGCCCGGAAACGTCCTGGGGCCTGGGATAGGCGGTATCGACGGCAGAGGGATCATTGTGGGCGGCGGCAACCCCGGTACCGGGAGCATTGTTGTTTGTGACGAAAGTGCCACGGGGTGCTCGGAAAGGAATTTCGACCGTAGCAGCAACAATGATCCGGATTTTGGAACCGGCAGCGATGGCGTAACGATCGGGAATGACAAAATAAAGCTGAAGGATATCAGCGAACTTGGTTTGATCGGCGGTGTCCCGCTCGGCGGATCGTCGGCGTTCAGAACAACGCAATCTGGATTGGGCGATGTCATTTCCGCGTTTAGTTACACGATGATCGATCATGCACCAACCGGCATTGCCTTCGATATCACTGCGCGTTTGAAAATTCCGACGGCCAATGCCGACAAGAATTTGGGTAGCGGTCAGTTCGATTACGCCGTTCAAGGCGATTTGTATAAAACAATATCCAAGTTTACGCTCGCGGCAACATTCGGCTACCGGATACTCGGCAATCCGTCCGTAATCCCTTTTCACAACGTTTTTTACGGCGCGGCGAGTCTGGGTTACCGTCTATCGCAAACGGTGGTTTTGGGTGCCAGTTATACCATGGCGCAATCGCCGGTCCGTCTGCAGGACAGCCGGGATATCACACTCTATCTCTCGCAGCGAGTTACGGATCATTTTAGACTCAATGTTTACGGTTTGAGGGGATTCTCGGAACGCAGTCCCGATTGGGGTGGCGGTATCAATTTACGGTATGTTTTTTAGTGTATTCTGAACTTGCGGGTGCCGGAAGCTTACTAATCCGTTCACTGACACCAAAAACAAGAGTGATCGCTTAACCGGAAAACAATGTTTTATTTGATATTTGTCATTATAATCACTGCGATTATCGTAGGGCCGTCGTATTGGGTAACCTATACGCTGAAAAAATACAGTCAACCCAATGACCGTTATCCAGGCACCGGTGCGGAGCTTGCACGGTTGTTGTTGGATTGGGCGAATTTGCAGGCCGTGAAGGTGGAGCAAACCGAGCAGGGCGATCATTACGATCCGATCGAAAAGGCAGTAAGGCTGGCGCCGGATAAGTTTGGCGGCAAATCGCTAACTGCGATCACGGTGGCAGCACATGAAGTCGGGCACGCGATTCAGGATCGCGATGGGTATTTGCCGCTGAGATGGCGCACGCGGATGGTGCAAATCGCCGGGCCGGTGGAGAAATTGGGTGCAGCAATTTTGATGATTGCGCCCGTTGTCGCCGTCGTTACAAAAGCGCCGCTCACTGGCGCATTGTTTCTTGCCGGCGGCATGCTGACATTGGGCACCGCAACGGTGATTCATCTGATTACGCTGCCGATGGAATTGCACGCCAGTTTCGCGCGCGCATTGCCGATGCTGGTGCATGGCGGTTATTTGATGGAAGGGGACGAGCCGCATGCGCGTAAAATTCTGCGTGCCGCAGCCTGGACATATGTTTCGGCATCGTTGATGACGCTGCTCAATATCGGAAGATGGTGGGCCATACTTCGGCGCTAGTTTTTACGCTGCGACGGTAATGCGGCCTGTTTTCGGCTAACGCATCGATGGGGGTTTCCGTCTTGACCCTATCCCGTAAGAAAATTACCATGTGAAGATTTAACGTTAATACCTTATTAGTTAAAGGGCAAATATGATGTATCCGATGAGGAGACAAAAAATAAACAATATGAATGTGCGCGGGTTTACGCTGCTGGAATTACTCGTGGTGATGGTTATTATCGGTTTGCTGGCTGCCTATGTCGGGCCGAAGTATTTCTCGCAAGTCGGTAAATCGGAAATCAAAATGGCGCAAGCGCAAATCGATGCATTGGAAAAAGCATTGCATCAATACCGCTTGGATGTGGGGAGCTATCCGCTTACCGAGCAGGGATTGATGGCGTTGGTCAATCGCCCGAGCAACGAACCCAGATGGCAAGGGCCTTATCTTTCGAAATTGCCGCCAGCCGATCCATGGGGGCGTCCTTATGTGTATAAATATCCCGGCGAGCGCGCCGAGTTCGATTTATTGTCGTACGGCAAGGACGGACAACCCGGCGGAGACGGCGAAGCGGCGGATATCACCAACTGGTAAACGACGACTATATGCGCTTTGAAGTGAAGGCCGTGATTTCCGGGCAGGGAACCGTATATCTGGAACTGGAAGCGAGTAGCGAGGAAGAGGCGCGCCGCCAAGTAATGGATCAAGGCGGTATGGTGCTGAGCGTGCGCAGGCGGTTTTCCGGCTTTACGTTCAAATCGCGGACGCACTTCCCGCTAGTGCATTTCAGTCAGGAATTGCTTTCATTGCAAACGGCCGGCTTGAGCTTGGTCGAAAGCATCGAGACTTTGTTGGAAAAAGAGCAAGACGCGGGCAATCGCAATGTCATTCAGAGCATTCTGGACAAGCTCTATGAAGGCGTTACGTTTTCGCAGTCGCTGGAAGAGTTTCCGCAAGCTTTTCCGCCGCTGTATATTGCAACGGTTCGTGCTAGCGAGCGTACCGGCGATCTTGCGGAAGCGTTGACACGGTTTATCGCTTATCAAACGCAAATGGATTTTGTACGCAAAAAACTGGTGGGTGCGTCGATTTATCCCGTATTGTTGCTGGCGGTGGGTTTTCTGGTTTCGATTTTCTTGATGATATTTGTGGTACCTAAATTCAGCGCCATTTATGACGATATGGGCAGCGATTTGCCGTGGTTATCATTATTGCTGATTAAATGGGGACAATTCGTGCATGAGCGCGGCTGGGAATTGGCCATTGCCGCGATGGGCGTTGTTGTATTGCTGGGTTATACCGTGACCCGCTCATCGTTCCGAGCAAACGTGCTGAGCTTGCTATGGCGCATTCCAGCAATTGGCGAACGCATGCGGATCTATCAATTGGCGCGGTTTTATAAAACATTGGGTATGCTGCTGCGCGGCGGCATTCCGATCACGCAAGCGCTCGAGATGGTCAGCGGTTTGTTGCAATCGCACTTCTTGCCCAAGGTGAATGCGGCCGCTAAACATATCCGCGAAGGCAAAACGATATCTGGTGCGATGGAAATGGAGGGATTGACCACAGCGGTCGGCAATCGCATGCTTCGTGTCGGCGAGAGAACCGGTATGATGGGCGACATGATGGAACGAATCGGCAATTTTCACGATGAAGAAATCGCCCGCTGGGTCGAATGGACTACCAAATTGATCGAGCCGCTGTTGATGGCATTCATCGGCATCGTAATCGGCGGCATCATCGTTCTCATGTATATGCCTATTTTTGAATTGGCGGGAAGCATCAATTGATGGAAGCATCGGTACAAACCGAAAACAATCGGCGCCTCGATCTCAATCGGTTGGCGGAAATACGGCATAAGGCGGCCGCACAAGGCGTTTCGGTTATTCAATTGTTGGAAGATGAGGGCGGTTACACACCGGATGCGTTGATGCGGCAATTAGGGAAACTGATGCGTATGCCGGTGCTGGAGATGAAAACGATCCATACTCTGCAACCGGCTTTTGATATTTTGCCGTTTTCCGAAGCGATGGCGCATGAGTGCGTATTGTTTCGCCGTAATCGGGATTATGTGCTTGCGGTCGGTAATCCTTTCTCGGGAAGGCTGCGTGCATGGGCGGAAGAGCGCCTTGATCGGGCGATGGAATGGTGTTTGGTGCATCCCGCCGATTTGAGCGCATTTTTCAGTCAGCAAGAAAAAAGCATGCGCGCAATGGATCAAGTGATGCCATCGGCTGAATTGGACAGAGCGCACAGCGGCATTGAAGATTTGTCGCTAAAAAGCATTAACGAAGGCACCAGTCAAGTGGTGCGCTTGGTGCATTCGACGTTATACGATGCACACAAGTCGCAGGCAAGCGACATACATTTGGAAATGGCGCCCGGCTCGTTATCGATCAAATACCGTATCGACGGCGTGTTGACATCGATCGGCGTGATACAAGGCCCAGATCTGGCGGAGCAAGTGATTTCACGTATCAAAGTGATGTCGGAATTGGATATTGCCGAGCGGCGCGTGCCGCAGGACGGACGGTTCAAAATCGCCATCCAGGGGCGCGAAATCGATTTCCGCGTTTCCATCATGCCGAGCATTTTCGGTGAGGATGCCGTGTTGCGTATTTTGGATCGGCAAGCATTATCGGATCATATCGAAGGATTGACACTCAATCAGTTGGGCTTTTCACCGATGGCGATTGCCAGTATCCGGCGCTTGAGTTCCGAGCCTTACGGCATGTTGCTGGTGACCGGTCCGACCGGAAGCGGTAAAACAACATCGTTATATGCGGCGATTTCGGAAGTTAACAAAGGCAAAGATAAGATCATTACCATTGAAGACCCGATCGAGTATCAATTGCCGGGCGTATTGCAAATACCGGTCAACGAGAAAAAAGGATTGACCTTTGCACGCGGATTGCGCTCGATTTTGCGTCACGATCCCGACAAGATCATGGTCGGTGAGATTCGCGATTCCGAAACCGCGCAAATCGCGATCCAGGCGGCATTGACGGGACACCTGGTGTTCACCACCGTACACGCCAACAACGTATTCGACGTCATTGGGCGGTTCTCGCACATGGGAGTCGATCCCTATAGTTTCGTTTCCGCACTGAACGGCATCGTAGCGCAGCGGCTGGTGCGCTTGTTGTGTTCGCATTGTGCAGTGGATGAACGCCCGGACGATGCAGCGATTGCAGAATCCGGTATCGCGACGGATGATGCGAGACATTACCGCTTCCGCAGCGGTAAAGGCTGCGGGCAATGCCGCGGCAGTGGTTATCGCGGCAGAAATGCCATCGCCGAGATTTTGCTGCTCAACGATGAGATCCGAGAACTGATCGTTGCACAAGAACCGATTCGACGCATCAAGGAAGCGGCACGGAACAACGGGACCCGGTTCTTGCGCGAGGCCGCGCTCGATATGGTCAGACAGGGATTAACCAGTTTGGAGGAGGCGAACCGTGTCACGATTGTGGCGTGATCAACTCCATGTATTTCTGGCGCCCGGAAGGGTGGATTGGGTGCGATGGAGGCGCGGGCTCAAGCCGATACAAACCGGCAAAGCCACCGCAGTGTGCGGAACTGTCGAAGACGGGCCTGCTTGGGTGGCGGTGTTGCAACAGTTGGATAAAATCTTGTCGGATGCGGCGGGTGCGGAATTGTCGCTGATTTTATCGAATCATTGGGTGCGCTACGCTGTAATGCCACCGCAAAATGAAATTACCACTCCCGAAGAAGTGAAGTCTTACGCCGATTTCCGCCTGCGTGAAATCTATGCCGACCGGGTGGATTCATGGACATTCAGTATCAGCGACTGGAATCCGCTGACCGGTGCAATGTGCGCTGCAATTCCTCGCGATCTGTTGACACAATTGGAACAACTGGCGGCGAATCATCGATGCAAGATAAGCGTGCTGGAACCTTATTTGACATCGGTTTACGATCGTTGGCAGGCGCAATTGCAAGGCGATAAAGTGTATATGGCGGTAATAGAGACCGGACGTATTTGTTTGGCCGTTATCCAGCGTGGCATTTGGCAGAGCGTCAGAAATCAGCGGATTTCGCACAGTGTAGCCGAAGATCTGCTGACGGCGCTGGATCAGGAAGCGATTTGGTCGGGTGCCAAGGAAGCGACCGGGTTTGTTCATCTGTTTGCGCCGGAGCATCCCGAGCTGATCCTGTCTCAGGATAGCGGCTGGAACATTATTCCGCTGCCTTCCGGGAAACTGCCGGTATTGGCGCATTATCCTTCCGTGCCGATTAATTGTTCCGGAATCGATCAATGCCGCGCTTAAGATTGCGTTTTCCGTACCGGGAACAATCGGCTCCGCAGTTCGATGTTTTGCTGTTGCTGCTGGGATTGTCGATTGTTGCAGCGGTTTATTTGCAGTTCCGCCATTTTGCAGAAGAAGCCAATTTCTGGAGCAATCGGGTTGAGCGCATGGAAAGGCAGCAGCAACAAAAAGCTGCGCCGCGCGCACGCGCTACATCCCGTATTCGTGAATTTGGCCAGGAAATCCAGAAAGAAATCGCGCAAGCAAACGCGGTATTGGATCAGCTCAATTTGCCTTGGGAGGCGCTGTTCGATTCGATCGAGCAAGCGGCAACCGAAGATATCGCCTTGTTGTCGTTGCAACCCAATGTTTCCAACCGAACCATGCGGTTAAGCGGAGAGGCTAAAAGCATGGCCGAGCTGTTGGATTTTGTCGAAGCGCTGGAGCGCGAATTGGTATTTGAGAACGTGCATTTGTTACACTACAAAATTAAACAAGAAAATCCACATCGTCCGATTATTTTTTTACTGAACGCCGTATGGATTCAAAGCATTTGAAAACAGCATGGCCGCAAATCCCGTGGAGCCGCTTGATGCCGTTGTTGCGCTGGCAAATGGGGCGATTGGGCAATATGGGCAAGCTTGGCATCGGCTTAATGGTGGCGAGCGGTATTTATTGGTTCCTTGCAGTATTGCCGCAAGAAACCGAATTGCAGAAGCTCAAGGATCGTGCGATTGCCTTGCAGGCGCAAGCTGCGTCGAAGAAATCGGGCGATGCCGCAGATGCCGATGGCGGCAAAAAAATGAGCGGCGATCAGGCTCTGCAAGTGTTTTACGAATTTTTCCCGCGTGTCGATTCGTCGCCGTTTTGGATTCGAGAGCTGGTGCAAGTGGCAAAAAAACGAAGAGTGGAATTAAGTAGCAGCGAATATCGCTTGATTAATGAGAACGACGCACGTTTGGCGCGATATGAAATGATTCTTCCGGTGAAAGGCAATTACCCGCAGATTCGCGCTTTCATCGCGGATGCTTTGGAGGCGGTACCCGCTATGGCGATTTCCACCATCGCTTTGAAGCGTGAAAATACTACGGTGGACAAACTGGAAGCGCGGCTTGAAATTAATCTTTATTTGAATAAATAACGAAATGGATGCAGCCGAAAAGAAACGGAAAATAATCATCGGCAGTGTTTTGATTGTCACGCTGATTGCGGCCGCTTTGGTCGAGGACGAGGAAATGGCGATCAATATGTCGGAAACCTTGCAACCGGTGAAGGCGGTACAAGAGCGAGGCAGAAAAAACACTCCCGATCTTGTGCAGCAATTGGACGTGGGCAAATTGGGGCAACGGAAATTCAGTCCGCTGGCCGGCGAGATTTTTTTATCGACAAACTGGACACCCAAGCAACCGATGATCGACCCGGAAGAGCAAGAGTTCAAAATGGTGCAGCCTGTCAGAGCATTGGCACCCCCGCCCGCGCCAACCGCACCTCCGCTGCAATTTAAGTACGCAGGCAAGGCGATTGAGGATAACCAAACCTGGGTTTTTCTTGTCCAGGCGGGTGAGAATTTCATTACCAAAGTTGGTGAGAAAATTAATCCGCAATACCGTTTGGATGCCGTTAATGACGATACCGTTACCGTGACCTATTTGCCGCTCAATGTGAAGCAAACGCTTACTATCAATAATAAGATCGCAGGAACCTTCCGATGAAAAGCTGGAAAATTGTTGTCCTTGGTGTTCTGATTGTTGCTATCGCCGGATGTGCTATTAATAACAGGACATTCGGGACACGCAATGCCGCCTTTGACGAAGGGCAGAAATTGATTGTGCAAGGGCAGTTTGAGAACGGATTGTCGAAATTGGAGCAGGCATTTCGCGAGGAGCCTGAAAATAAGGAGATTCGTACCTTATTAATTCGTCATCGCGAGGAAATTACCGGCAAGATATTGTTTGATGCGGACAATCTGCGTTATTCCGGCGAATTGGATCAAGCCGAGCAGCAGTATCGGCGTGTTTTAAGTCTATATCCGCTGCATGAGCGGGCAAAAGAGGGTATCGAGTCGGTGGCGACGGAACGCCACCACATCGCGGCAGTCGATTCGGCGAGAGCGTTGTTGGAGCGTAATGAGCCAGCCAAAGCGGAAACCATTGTACGTGCTGTTTTGCAGGAAAATCCGCAACAGTCGCATGCGCGTCAATTAATCTCGCACATCAATTTGAATTTATCGCGCCCTGAAGTAACCGATTTGGCGCTGGAATCCGCGTTTAAAAAAGCGGTATCCATGGAATTCAAGGATACCGACATGAAATCGGTATTCGAAATCATGTCGCGTACGGCGGGTATCAATTTCGTATTCGACAAGGATATCCGGCAAGATTCCAAGATTTCCATTTTTGTTCGCAACAACACTATCGAAGATATTCTGAAGCTCATTTTGACGACCAATCAGTTGGCCTATAAGGTTCTGAACAGTAATTCGTTATTAATTTACCCCAACACGCCCGCCAAACTGAAAGATTACCAGGAGCTGGTGGTGCGCAGCTTCCAAGTGGCGCATACCGACGTGAAGCAAATGGTCGCTATGGTGAGGGGTATCGTCAAGGCAAAAGATATTTATGTAAACGAGCAGCTCAATCTGTTCATTATGCGCGATACGCTGGAAGCCATCCGCCTGGTGGAGCGATTGGTGACATTGAACGATATTGCAGAGCCGGAAGTGATGCTCGATGTTGCAATTCTCGAAATCGCACGTACCAACGATTTTCTATTAGGACCAAAACTTCCTCAATCGGCTACCTTCAGTAGCGTACCGGGCGTTGCCGGTGTTGCGGCATTGAGCCAATTCGGTTTTGAGGGCTTGAAAAGTTTTACCATGACCAGTCAAGCCGTGATCGATTTCAAGCAAAGCCTTTCCAACGCCGATATTCTTGCTAATCCCAGAATTCGCGTTAGCAATCGCGAGAAAGCCAAAATTCATATTGGTGAGAAACGACCCTTCTTCACCGCCAATGTGCAACCGGGAATCAATTCAATTGTAACTTCAACACCGACGTTTATCGATTTGGGGGTTAAGCTGGATGTGGAGCCACGTATAGGGCTAAATAACGATGTGACGATGAAGATTACACTTGAGGTGAGCAATAGAACCGGAGATCTGGCGGGCCCGAGTGGTGCCACGGCGCCTATCGTTGGAAACCGCAGCGCGGAAACCATCTTAACACTGAAAGATGGAGAGACGCAGGTATTGGCCGGGTTGATCGACAATCGAGATACCCGATCGGTGGGGGGCATTGCAGGATTGTTGAACATTCCGGGCCTCGATAGATTTACATCGAGTCAAAATATTAACCGCACCAAAACCGAAATTGTACTGCTGATCACACCGCGCATTATTCGCAATATCCCGAAACCCACCAATCTCGAAAGCGAATACCATTTCGGTACCGCCAGCGAAGCCGGTAAGTTGCCGGTCACGATCAAAAGAACCGAGGCGCAGTCTTTGGCAATAGCGCCGACAGGCACCGGTCAAGGGGCGATGCGAGGCGGATTGAATGCTTTCGCGCCCCAGGTGGAAGCGCCGGTGGCGCCGAATCCGTTTGCTGATGCGGTTGCCGCAGCACCATCGCTTTCGTTGCAAGTGCCTGCCAATGTGGGACTGGATAAGGAATTCTCGGTCAATGTCCGGTTGGTCGGTGCCAAACCGACGGTGAATGCCGACTTACAGTTGAGTTACGAAGCCAGTGCGTTGGAAGTGCTGGATAGCGGCGATAAATCCGGTTCGCGTACCATTAAACTGGGCAGGGATCAGCCTTCCGGTTTGGCGGCGCAATTGCGTTTTAAAGTGATTGCCGCAAACCCGGGCGCGACGGAAATCAATATCCAGAGTATCGCTGCGGAAGATTCGGTGACAAATGAAGCTGTAGAAGTTACGTTGCCGCAATCGGCGACAATCAATCTTAAGTAGAGTCATGGCACGTTTGTTTGCGGTCGCGAAAAGGACTCAAGGATTTACTTTAATCGAATTGATGATTGTGGTGGCGATTATGGCCATTTTGGCGACCGCTGCGATGCCATTGCGGGAATTGATGGTGCAGCGCGAAAAGGAGCAAGAATTGCGTGTGGCGCTGCGTCAGATTCGCTCGGCGATCGATGCATACAAACAGGCTGCCGACGAGGGACGCATTGCCGTGAAAGCGGATGAGTCCGGTTATCCACCCCGGCTGGAAGAGCTGGTGATGGGGGTACCGGATGTCAAAAGCAAGGATAAGGAAAAAAAGAATATTTATTTTCTGCGGCGGCTGCCGCGCAATCCGATGTTTGTCGAGCAACTCGACGTTGCCGGTATCGATGCGACACCGGCTGTCGATACCTGGGGCAAGCGCAGTTACGAAAGTCCGCCGGATAGCCCCAAAGAAGGCGACGATGTGTACGATGTGTATTCTCTGTCAGAGGCGATCGGTTCTAACGGCATTCCTTACCGGGAGTGGTGACGATCATGTCCGCCAATTTACGGCATAAGGGATTTACGCTGATCGAACTGCTGGTGGTGATGGCCATCGTTGCTACGCTGCTGAGCTTGGTGGCGCCGCGTTATTTCAGTTCGCTTGATAAAGCCAAAGAAACGGTTCTGAGGCAGGATCTGAGCATCATGCGCCAGGCCATCGATCAGTTTTACTCGGATACTGGAAAATACCCGATTGATCTGTTGGAATTGGTCGATAAGCGGTATTTACGCGCTATTCCGATCGATCCGCTGACCGAGAGCAACCAAACCTGGATTGAGGTTCCATCTCCCAATATGACGGAGGCGGGCGTTTACGATGTTCATAGCGGTTATCAAGGCCGCGCGGCGGATGGATCGTTTTATGAAGAATGGTAACTTTTGATCGGTAAGCGGCAACTGCGCATGCGGCAAGGTGAGAACGGTTTTATCTATCTTTGGGCGCTGTTTGCCGTTGCCTTGGCGGGCATGATCATGGCAGGAACCGCACAAGTCTGGCAAATCAAGTCACAACGCGAGAAAGAAGCCGAATTGCTTCATGTCGGCGAGCAGTTCCGCCGCGCGATCTTGTCTTATTACAACAGCTCGCCAGGAAACAGCAAGGAATATCCGAAATCGTTGGAAGATTTACTGCTGGATTCACGTTCCCCGGTGATCAAACGGCATTTGCGCAAAATCTACCGCGATCCGATGACCAATACCGAGGAATGGGGCTTTATCGAGGAAGCGGTAAATGCAGGGTCGGTATCCAGTTCAAACGTAACCACGCGTATTACCGGCGTACACAGCCTTTCGGAAAAGAAGCCGCTTAAGAAAGACAAGTTTCCAGAGCAGTATGCCAAATTCAGCGAAGCGCTGACTTACAAGGAATGGAAATTCGTTTTTAATCCGAGCGATACGAAAGGTGCGCCGTCGAATACGGCGCAGCCCGCGAAGGCCGGACAACCGGGGCAGGCTCCTGCATCGCCGTTTGCACCGCAATCTTCATCTACAAAGAGTAACGCTGCATCGCCTTCTGTTTCACCGTCGTCAGCGGCAGGGCAGCCTAAAACACCAGCGTTCGGGTTTCCGCCTCAGCAATAACGGTGCGCAAGAATGGCAAGACGGTTAGCCGATGTGCGAGCCGAAGCTCTCAAAATAGAATTGATCGATTTCGGTGCGCGTGAATCGATGATTTTGTCCGCCACGGTGAGCGATTTTTAATGCACCCATCAATGAGCTTAATCGCCCCGTCGTTTGCCAATCCAGGCCGTTGACAATACCGTACAACAATCCGGCGCGGTAAGCGTCGCCGCAACCGGTCGGGTCGACGACTGCTTGCGGTTTGACACAAGGAATGTCGATTTGCTTGCCATCGGCATAGATGGTGGAACCCTGCGCACCCAAGGTGACAATCAGCGCCTTGGCTTTTTTGGCCAGAGACTCGAGATTCAGTCCAGTGCGTTCTTGCAACAACTGACCTTCGTAGTCGTTGACGGCGATATAGTCCGCTTTATCGATGAAGCTTAACAGTTCTTCGCCGTTGTACATGGGTAATCCTTGACCTGGATCGAAAACGAATGGGATACCTGCTTCGTGAAATTCCCGCGCATGTTGCATCATGCCGTCGCGCCCATCGGGTGCGATGATGCCCAAACGAATGCCTTGGACATCCTTCACCGAATTGAGATGTGAGAAATTCATCGCGCCGGGATGAAAAGCGGTGATTTGGTTATCGGCCAAGTCGGTCGTGATAAAAGCCTGTGCGGTAAATGTTTCCGGCACATGCTGCACATGCTGCTGTGTCAAATTCAATTGATCGAACCGAGCCGCATACGGTGCGTAATCGTCGCCAACGGTTGCCATCATCACCGGTTCGCCGCCAAGCATTTTCAGGTTATAAGCGATGTTGCTGGCACAGCCGCCGAATTCGCGTCGCATTTCTGGCACCAGAAAAGCGACGTTCAAGACATGAATTTTGTCCGGCAGAATATGATTCTTGAAATGGTCGGGGAAGACCATGATGTTGTCGTAAGCGATAGAGCCGCAGATCAGTGTTCGCATGGGAGGCTAAATTGTGGGACTAAATAGGTGAGAGTGTCGATAAGTCTGCAATGATCCATTTAACGGATCATTGCAGACACGTGTTACGGTTTTCAGGCACTTGGCTTCCAGGCCAAATCCGGCTCGCGCGCGGCCTTGACGTCGTCCAATTTGCGTACCGGCATGGTATGCGGCGCGCCTTTGACCATATCGGGCTGTTGTTCGATTTCCTGCAGAATTTCTTTCATCGAAGCGATAAAGGCATCGAGCGTTTCCTTGGATTCGGTTTCCGCCGGCTCGATCAACAAGCATTCCGGCACCAGCAACGGGAAGTATGTGGTCGGTGCGTGATAGCCTTTGTCCAGCAGGCGCTTGGCTAGATTCATCGCGGTCACGCCGGTCTTATCCTTGATGTCTTTCATCGTGACAATGAATTCGTGACTGGCGCGGCGATTCGGGTAGGCGATCTCAAATCCGGCTTTACGCAATTCCGCCATCAGATAGTTCGCATTCAAGGTCGCAAATTCGGAAATGCGATGCATACCGCTCACGCCCAGCAAACGTACATAAATATAAGCGCGCAGCAGTACGCCGGCATTTCCCATGTGTGCCGACAGGCGTCCGATGGTTTGCGGTTTGTCTTTCTCGGTAACCCAGCGGTAGTTATCGCCTTCCTTCGCTACGAACGGAATCGGCATGAAAGGCAGCAAGCGTTCGGCCACGCCAACTGGTGCAGAGCCAGGCCCACCACCGCCATGCGGAGTTGAGAAGGTTTTGTGCAGGTTGATGTGAATCACGTCAAAACCCATATCGCCCGGTTTTACTTTACCCAGCACCGCATTCAAATTTGCACCGTCGTAATACAGTAAGCCGCCAGCGGCATGCACCACACGGCTCATTTCGGCCACGTTTTTCTCGAATACGCCAAGCGTGGAAGGATTGGTCAGCATCAGTCCGGCTGTTTGCGGACCAACGGCACCTTTCAATGCGTCGAGGTCGACATTGCCGTCCTTATCAGTTGCGATTTCCACCACTTTGAAACCGCACATGACGGCAGTTGCCGGGTTGGTGCCGTGCGCCGCATCCGGGACAATAATTTCGGTACGAGCAAAATCACCACGCGATTCATGGTAAGCGCGAATCATCATCACACCGATCAATTCGCCTTGCGCACCGGCCATCGGCGACAGACTGACGCCCGCCATTCCGGTGACTGCTTTCAGGGTTTCCTGCAACTCGTGCATGCAAGCGAGGAAACCTTGTCCGGTATCTTCGGGGGCTGATGGATGCCGTAACAGAAACTGCGGTAGCATCGCCAGAGAATTGCAGGCACGCGGGTTGTATTTCATCGTGCAAGACCCGAGTGGATAAAACTCGGTATCGATCGAGAAATTCTTTTGCGACAATCGCGTGTAATGGCGCACCGTATCCATCTCGGAAACTTCCGGCAGCAATACCGTCGACTTGCGCAGCAAGTTTTTTGGGATTGCCGATTTGCTCGCCGCTTTTGCCGGCGATTGAGAATAGTTGAGACGTCCTTTGCGCGAGTGTTCGAATATCAGCATGATGTATGATTCAAAAAGTAAATTATTGCTTCAATGCAGCCATGGCTGCGTCGTAATTGGGTTCATCGGCGATTTCCGGAACCAGTTCGGCGTGGATCACTTTGTCTTTTTCATCCAATACGATGATTGCACGCGCCGTGATGCCGCCAAACGCACTGTCGGCGATGAAAACGCCGTAGTCTTTCATGAAATTGGCACCGCGCATGGTCGATAGCGTGACCACTTTATCCAAGCCTTCGGCATCGCAAAACCGGCTCATCGCAAATGGTAAATCCGCCGCAATGATCAGCACCACGGTATTGTCCATGTTGCTTGCCTGTTGATTGAATTTGCGTGTCGACAGCGCGCATACCGGTGTATCGAGGCTAGGTAGGATGCTCAAGACTTTTTTCTTGCCCGCGAAATTTGCCAGTGTGACATCTTGCAGGTCTCTATTAACCAGAGAAAAAGCAGGCGCTTGTTGCCCGACTTTGGGGAAAGTGCCTTCGAGTTTGATGGGTGTTCCTTTTAGAGTAACCATGATTTTCCTTCCGAATTTTATATTGTTATCAACCAAGCACCTGCTTCATGGCATTTGCATAATTCTGCAAATCATTGGCGGTCTTGGTTTCCGTAGCACAAACCAGCAACGCATTACCCAATTCCGGATAATGATTTTTCAGGTCAAAACCACCGAGAATGCCTTGTTGCTTCAGCTTAGTCAGCACGTCGGCGGTTGATTTCGGCAGAGTCAGCGCCGTTTCGTGGAACGCTGGGCTGCTGAAAGTCTTTTTCACACCGCTGATTTTTTCCAATTGTTCGATCAAATCGAGCGTGTTGGCGTGCGATTGCGCCGCAATGCGGCGCAATCCTTCGGGGCCGGTCAGCGACATATAGATCGTCGCTGCGGTGACCATCAAACCCTGGTTGGTACAAATATTCGAAGTTGCTTTAGAGCGGCGGATATGCTGCTCGCGTGCTTGCAACGTCAAGACAAAACCTTCTTTGCCGTCCAAATCGGTGGTGCGCCCGATGATACGGCCGGGCATTTGGCGCACCAGATCGTTTTTGCACGCCATAAAACCGAAGTAAGGGCCGCCGCTGGACAGCGGAATACCAAGGGGTTGGCCTTCGCCGACTGCAATATCCGCGCCTTTACTGCCCCATTCGCCGGGTGGTGTCAGTATCGCCAGTGCAGTTGGATTGACTACACCGATGGCAAATGCGTTTTTGCTGTGCGCCCAATCGGTTAATTCATGGACTTGTTCCAACACGCCGAAGAAATTCGGTTGCGGAATCACCAGAGCGGCGAAATCACCGAAATCCAACTTGCCGAATGTTGCCAGATCGGCTTGGCCGGTTTTAGCATCGTAAGGCAATTCAACCACTTCGATTTTTTGATTGCTGACGATTGCACGCACTACCTGGCGATAAACCGGGTGTACGGTTTTCGGAATCAGAATTTTGCGCGAGGTTTTATGCGAGCGCACCGCCATCAATGCTGCCTCCGCCAACGCGGTGGCCCCGTCGTACATACTGGCGTTGGATACATCCATGCCGGTCAGTGACGCCATCATCGATTGGTATTCGTACAGCAATTGCAGCGTGCCTTGGCTTGCTTCCGCTTGATAAGGCGTATACGAAGAATAAAACTCGCCGCGCGTGGTGATTTGCCACACCGCTGCCGGAATGTGATGTTCGTATGCGCCAGCACCGATGTAACTCTGGTAAAAACCGTCTTTGGTGGCGCGCTCCATCATCAGACGGGTGATTTCCAACTCGCTTAAGCTTGGCGGAATGCCGGTTAACTCACCGCTGACGAGTTCTTTAGGAATTTCGTCAAATAGATCTTCGATGGACTTGGCGCCGATGCTGGCAAGCATTTCGGCAATATCTTCTTCGGTATGTGGAATAAACGGCATGATTTATCGTTAAAACTTAAAGTAATGAGGAATTAAAAAGCAAAATACATAATCAATTTCAGTGGTCTTCGCTTTCCACCAATGCGGTATAAGCGGCTGCATCCAACAAAGCGTCGATTTCCGCCGGATTGCTGGGTTTCATTTTGAATAACCAGGAAGAATAGGCGTCTTCGTTGATTTTCCCGGGTTCGTCGGCTAGTGGGGAATTCACCGCGATGACTTCTCCGGAAATCGGAGAATAGACATCCGCAGCCGCTTTAACCGATTCGGCCACAGCGCATTCTTCTTTTTGTTTTAATGTTTTGCCTACTTCCGGCAATTCGATAAACACCATATCGCCGAGCAATTCCTGTGCATGATGGGTAATCCCAACAGTCACTGTGCCATCGGCTTCAGGTTTGACCCATTCGTGGGATTTGCTATATTTCAAATTTGTTGGAATACTCATGGTTTCACTCCAGAAAAAGTTGTATTTTTATTAGGTTACAGCTTATACCATTACTTTGCCGTTACGCACGAACGGGTATTTTACCACTTTGGCGCGCAACTTCTTATCGCGTACCACCACGCTCACTTCGTCGTTGCTTGCGATTTGTGTCGGAACACGCGCCAGCGCAATCGATTGATTCATTGTCGGCGAAAAGCCGCCACTGGTGATTTCGCCGGTATATTCGACGCCGCCCTGTTCGCCGACTACTTGTTGATGGCCGCGCAACACGCCGCGATCGATCAAGACCAATCCGACCAATTGCTGTGTCACATTAGTATCCAGCAACGCTTGCTTGCCGATAAAATCGCGCTCGCTTTTCAAATCGACCGTCCACGCCAATCCGGATTCCAACGGATTCTTAGTTTCGTCCATGTCCTGACCGTATAAATTCATACCGGCTTCGAGGCGCAACGTATCGCGCGCACCCAGCCCGGCAGGCGCGACGCCGACGGCGTGCAAAGCTTTCCAGAATGCAGGCGCATCGGAAGCGGGTAGGATAATTTCAAAACCGTCTTCGCCGGTGTAGCCGGTGCGCGCAATAAAATAAGAATCCACCACAGCCGATTGAAACAATTTCAATTCTTCCGTTGCGGGCTGAGAGCCCGTAATAACTTGCCACACTTTTGCGCGCGCATTTGGTCCTTGTACAGCCACCATGGCGAGATCGCGTCGCGGTGTGATTTCCAGATTCGGCGCTAAGGCATCGCGCTGTTTCATCATCCACGCCACGTCTTTGTCAGCGGTTCCGGCGTTGACGACAATGCGAAACCAGGTTTCGGACAGAAAATAAATGATCAGGTCGTCGATGATGCCGCCTTGCGGGGTCAGCATGCAGGAATATAAGGCCTTGCCGGGCAGCGTTAATTTATCGACATTATTGGCGACCAGTCGGCGTAGAAAATCGCGCACGTTGTCGCCTTTGATGTCCACCGGCAGCATGTGCGAAACGTCGAACATACCGGCATCCTGGCGAACTTTGTGATGCTCGTCCAATTGCGATCCATAATGCAACGGCATATCCCAGCCGCCGAAGTCGACCATCTTGGCATTCATATCGCGGTGGGTTTGATTGAGGGGTGTCATTTTTAGCACGGTTTTTCTCCCAAAAATAAAAAAGCCATTCAAATGCAAATGACTTTACGCCCCTCTGTCCTTTTTACCTGAGAGATTGACAGAATTGAATCCGTGTGCCCCTTCGGTGGCCGAAAATGATTTTCCGGCGCTCTCCAGATTGCCTGTCGCAAGCGGTTCTCAAGGAACAAGTTTGGCTTGATCCTGCCTGAGCGATTCCGGGGGGGTTACGCCTTCGGCGGCGCTAAAAAAGCCAGCGCGCTCTCCTGCTTGGATTGTTTTGGCAAAGTGCGAACTATACCTGAGTAACAAGGGTTTATACAAGCTGTTGCGCTAATTTTTGTATCTGCCTAAAAGCATTCGATGTTTCGATGCGTGTCACAAAATAGTTTACTGAGAACTATATTCGTCATGTTTCTGATGATGACATCGCTCCTCCTTGTAAGAGATTTGAGGATAACGATGTGATCACATCAAGCTTGCAAAAACGCCACTTTCGGAGGTGTCGAGATACGCAAGCTTCACGATGGGTCAAGGGCTGTATCTCTTGGTTTATGAAGATAGCCGCAAGTATTGGCGGTTACGCTATAAGATCCATGACAAAGAAAAAAGCCTTTCGCTCGGTATCTGTCTTGTTGTGGGGTTAAAACAAGCAAGGCAACTTGCCAAGTTGAACGCGCAAAACTAACTGGATTTTAGATCCAATTTTCCTGCACGATGACACTGTTGGCTAGATGTATTGAGGCTTCCTGGCCATTGGCGATGATGACTGCAAGCCAATCCCGTTCTATTTGGTCGTTTTCGAGACGATTCAGGTAGTA
>JALRCN010000184.1 GCA_023257295.1 Nitrosomonas sp.
TCAAGCGATGGTTTCCGGCGAATGGAAAACTACAAATCTAATCGCCGCCATTTTGAATAAAAATGAATTAAGGTGGGGAATTACCCATCTTCCGACCGGATTCAAGAAGTTGGTTGAAATGAAAAGAAATTTGACCGAGAAAGCAACGCTGGTTGATCACATTGCGCTATCGGATGGCCTTGCTACCGTTTCCGTTTTTATCGAACCCATCGTCAAAGATGCGCCTGCGCCGATTCCCGGTTTCTTTTCAAGTCGGGGAGCAATCAATATCTATGTCAGAACGCTGGATGGCAATAAAATAACCACTGTGGGCGAAGTGCCCGTAGAGACAATCAAATTGATCGGCGATTCGGTGATAAGAAAAAATTGATTCGAATTGATGAAATTCAAATTCCCCTTTCCGCAAATAGTGGCAAGTCTGAAAACTAACAATCAGAACACCTATATTAACTATTTTCATATGTGTATCGTAAGGATAAGAACGATGTTCCGGTTTTTATTAATCGTATTTATTTCATTTCCATTGACAGTACTTGCACAATCGGCTGAATTGCCCGATTTCACGGGATTGGTTGAAAAACACGGTGCGGCGGTAGTCAATATCAGTGCTGTACAGAACGAAAATAATATTAATAATCAGGTGATTCCTGAAATACCGGGAATGCCGGAGGACTCGCCTTTTTATGAATTCTTCAGAAAACATATGCAACCGTTTCCCGCACCGCGAAAATCCGAACCCAAGTCGTTAGGCTCCGGTTTTATTATCAGTTCGGACGGTTATATTTTGACCAATGCGCATGTCGTCGAGACCGCCGATGAGATTACGGTAAAGCTGAACGATAAGCGCGAATTCGCAGCCGAAATTATCGGTACCGACCGGAAAACGGATATTGCATTGATTAAGATAAATGCCGCCGATTTGCCTAAGGTAACGCAAGGAAATCCGGAAAATCTCAAAGTCGGGGAATGGGTCGTTGCTATCGGATCGCCTTTCGGTTTTGAGCACAGTGTCACGGCGGGTATCGTCAGCGCTAAAGGACGCTCGTTGGCGCAAGAAAACTATGTTCCTTTCATTCAGACGGATGTGGCCATCAATCCCGGAAATTCCGGCGGGCCGCTGTTTAACATGCGCGGGGAAGTGGTCGGCATCAATTCGCAGATATACAGCCGAACCGGCGGATTCATGGGATTGTCGTTTGCGATACCGATTAATGTGGCAACGGAAATCGCCGATCAATTGAAAATCAGCGGCAAGGTGAGCCGTGGCAGAATAGGTGTGATGATCCAGGAAGTAACCAAGGAACTTGCCGAGTCGTTTGGTCTATCGGACAGTAAAGGCGCCTTGGTCGTTTCGGTCGAAAAAGGCGGCCCTGCCGATAAGGCAAAGATTCTGGCGCGCGATATTATCGTTAAATTTGATGGAACGGATGTAGCGGCATCGTCCGATTTGCCGCGCATTGTCGGGAATACTAAACCGGGTTCCAAAGTGCCTATCGAATTGTGGCGCGACGGCGCTTTAAAAACGATCAAAGTCGAGGTTGGCGAAACACCGGTCGATCAGGCCGCAGAGAGCCGGAAATCGAAACAAAGTAAGAAACCGAATGCATCCAATCGTATTGGATTGGTATTGAGCGAACTTACCGGGGAACAAAAGAAACAACTGGAAATCAATAGCGGGCTGCTGGTTGAGGATATGCAGCCAGGTATTGCCAGCAGATCCGGTATTCGTGTCGGTGACGTTATTCTGGGATTTAACAGTAAAGATATTAAAAGCATCGAGCAATTTAATGAATTGCTCAATCGAATCGAGATTGGAAAAAATATTGCATTGCTGGTTAAAAGAGGCGATATGACTACTTTCATTACCATGAAGCTAACCAGCGATGACAAAAAAAATTGAATTAAGTGCGGACACGGACGATCAAGGGATATCTTTGATCGTTTACGGTCGCGAAGAATGTCATCTGTGCCAGGATATGCTGGACGCTTTACATGAATTGCAACAGCAAGCGGCTTTTACATTTCAGCTTGTCGATATCGATTCCGATCCGGAATTGATCGTACGCTACGGGGAGAAAATCCCCGTATTGGTGTCATCTCGAACTCATCAGGAAATTTGCCATTATCACTTGGATGTTGCGGTTTTAGGTGCTTATCTTGACAAATTTCGTTAGAATGCTGCCTCTTTTAACCATCGATACAATCTTTTGATTTTCAACCGGCTGGCACCGTTGAAAATGATTCTTGCGTATTTCAAACCCTGATGCAGCATATTCGAAATTTTTCCATTATTGCCCATATCGATCATGGCAAATCGACGTTAGCGGATCGCATTATTCACTTGTGCGGCGGATTGTCGGACCGGGAAATGGAAGAGCAGGTGCTCGATTCCATGGATCTGGAGCGCGAAAGAGGGATTACCATCAAAGCGCAAACGGCGGCTTTGCACTATAAGGCAAAGAACGGCGAGACGTATTTGCTCAATCTGATCGATACGCCGGGGCACGTCGATTTTTCCTACGAAGTTTCAAGGTCGTTGGCGGCGTGCGAGGGTGCATTGCTGGTAGTCGATGCGTCGCAAGGCGTGGAAGCGCAAACCGTTGCCAATTGCTATACCGCCATTGAGCAAGGCGTGGAAGTCATCCCCGTGCTTAACAAAATCGATTTGCCGGCTGCCGATCCCGTGCGTGTGATTACTAACATTGAAGAAGTTATCGGTATCGATGCGCACGATGCCGTGAGAGTCAGCGCTAAAACAGGCGTCGGTGTCGGGGATGTTTTGGAAGCGTTGATTGCGCGCATTCCTGCGCCCAAGGGAGATCCTGCCGCACCACTGAAGGCATTGATCATCGATTCGTGGTTCGATAATTACGTCGGTGTGGTGATTCTGGTCAGAATTGTGGACGGTACCGTCAAGCCAGGCGATAAGATCATGCTGATGGCCAGCAAAGCCGTGCAATTATGCGAGCAAGTCGGCGTGTTCGTGCCGAAATCGGTTTTCCGCGATTCGCTCAGTGCAGGAGAGGTGGGATTTATCATTTCGGGTATCAAAGAACTCGATGCGGCAAAAGTGGGCGATACGGTGACATTGGCCAATCGTCCTGCCGCTGAGCCGCTGCAAGGTTTCAAGGAAATCAAGCCGCAAGTGTTTGCGGGCTTATATCCGGTTGAGTCGAATCAATACGATGCGTTGCGTTCGGCGCTGGAAAAATTGAAACTGAATGATTCGTCGCTGCATTTTGAACCGGAAGTGTCGCAAGCACTGGGGTTCGGTTTTCGTTGCGGATTTCTGGGGTTGCTGCATATGGATATCGTGCAAGAGCGGCTGGAGCGGGAATACGATATGGATTTGATTACTACAGCGCCGACTGTGGTGTATCAGATCGTATTGCGCGACGGTGCGGTAATGGAAATTGAGAATCCATCGAAAATACCCGATCTGTCCAAGATTGCCGAGATTCGCGAACCGATAATTACGTCAACGATCTTGGTCCCCGAGGAATACGTCGGCGCGGTGATTACGTTATGTGTCAGTAAACGCGGCTATCAAACCAACATGCAATATCTCGGTAAACAAGTCATGTTGACTTACGAAATGCCGTTGAATGAAGTCGTTATGGATTTTTTTGATCGATTGAAGTCTACAAGTCGCGGCTATGCGTCGCTAGACTATGAATTCAAGGAATTCCGCGCCTCCGATTTGATAAAACTGGATGTGCTAATTAATGGCGATAAGGTCGATGCGCTATCGTTGATTACGCACCGCAGCAATAGTCAGTATCGCGGGCGGGAGTTGGTACAAAAGATGCGGCAATTGATACCGCGCCAGATGTTCGATATTGCCGTGCAAGCGGCAGTCGGGGCGCATGTGATTGCGCGTGAGACGGTTAAAGCGTTGCGCAAGAATGTGTTGGCAAAATGCTACGGTGGCGATATCTCGCGTAAACGAAAGTTGCTGGAAAAACAAAAAGCAGGTAAAAAGAGGATGAAACGGGTCGGTAACGTTGAAATTCCACAAGAAGCCTTTCTGGCAATTCTGCAGGTTGAAAATAAATAATGATAAATCAAGGTACGGCGCTGGGTGTTTTTAATCGAATCCGGAGCGGAAGTTTCATGGCATCGAAGGGATCGATATGAATTTTCCTTTGATTCTGCTGGTACTGCTGGCCATTACCGGCGTTATTTGTTTATTGGATTATTTCGTTTGGAAAAAAGAACGAGCCGATGGTGATAGCGAGCCTTGGTGGATCGAATATCCCAAAAGTTTCTTTCCGATCATATTGATCGTTTTCACCTTGCGGTCTTTTATCATCGAGCCTTTCAAAATTCCTTCCGGTTCAATGATACCGACTTTGCTGATCGGCGATTTTATCCTGGTCAATAAATATACCTACGGCATCCGGTTACCGGTTATCAACAAGAAAGTATGGGACATGAACGACCCCAAGCGCGGCGATGTGCTGGTATTCCGGTATCCGGAAGATCCGTCCATTGACTACATTAAGCGCATCGTCGGAGTTCCGGGAGATGTCATTACTTACCATAATAAGCAATTGATGATCAATGGTGAAGTGATCAGAATGGAATACGAAGGCGATTATAAGTACGTCGAATCGGGTGGGTATATTTATGCCGATCGCTATTCTGAGTATTTGAGCGAAGAAAGCCATGCAATTCTGATCAATCAAGATGTAAAGGGCATCCAATTCGCCAGCGTCAGGGAGTTCGAGTTTCGCGAAAATTGTAAATATCAGCGAACAGGATTTACGTGCGAAGTGCCGCCGGGCAATTATTTTACTCTCGGAGATAACCGCGATAGCAGCAGCGATAGCCGCTACTGGGGATTTGTTCCAGAAGAAAATATTGTGGGTAAGGCTTTCATGATTTGGTGGAATTTTTCAGATCTGGAGCGTGTCGGATTGTCGATTAAGTGATTTTAGGGATTGTTTCTTGCCAGGAGAAGAAAATGACCGTATATGCTTTGTTAAAAAAGCAGCAAGGATTGAGTTTATCGGGTTTGCTGCTTTGGTCGGCGGTTTTAGTCCTGGTTGCGATTTCCGGTCTCAGAATTGTCCCTGCTTACGTTGAATATTCGACGATTAAAAAGAATTTGACGGCCATTGCTAGAGAAGTCAGTGCGCAGAATGCCGATTTAAATCAGGTTCGGTCCTCTTTTTCCAAACGCGCTCAAGTCGATAATATTACGGTCATCGGCGCTAAAGATATTAAGATTCAGAAAGAAGGCAATGCCGTTGTGCTGAGAACAGATTACACAGTAAAAATTCCTTTGGCGGCAAATCTATCCTTGACGATCGATTTCAAAGCGCAAAGTGAATGATGCTGCAATGTTCTGATTTGCGTTAATGTCATGCGACATGGAAACTCAAATAATCTTTCGTCGGTCTTCGAAAAATTCTACGGAAATCTCGGTTATACCTTTACGCACCCGGAATTATTGCTGGAGGCGCTGACGCATCGCAGTCACAGCATGCCGCATAACGAGCGTCTCGAATTTCTCGGCGATGCGGTGCTCAATTGTGCGATTGCCGCACTGATTTATAAAAATTTTCCCAGTTTGCCGGAAGGATATCTTTCCCGTTTACGTGCCAGTTTTGTGAATCAGCAAGCATTGTCCGATATGGCGCTCAGTCTGCACATGGATCGATTGATTCGGTTGGGCGAAGGCGAGTTGAAAAGCGGTGGCTGTCATCGCCCCTCTATTCTGGCGGATGCTTTTGAGGCGGTATTGGGCGCCATTTATCTTGACAGCGATTTCACGCAAGCCGAGATGGTTGTTAAAGTACTCTATGATTCATTGATTCAGAAGGTCGATCTGGAAACGCATGGAAAAGATCCCAAAACCTTGTTGCAGGAGTTTTTGCAAAGTCAGAAACTGGCATTGCCGGAATATACGGTAGTGACCACGACCGGAAAAGCGCATAAGCAGCAATTCCAAGTAGAATGCGTGTTGGCCGCGTTGAATATCAGAACTGTCGGTGAAGGCTCAAGCCGTCGCAGTGCGGAACAAGCTGCGGCGAAATTGGCTTATGATGAAGCGTATCCCTATCAATAACAAATCGAGTTTTATCCCTATGAATCGACCAATTCCATCGCTAATGCCGATGGCTAAGGAAACACTAAATAATTGGCTGCGCAAGCGGTTTTCTGCATTGGGCGGTGCTCGGAAATTAGCCTGTCGCTGTGATATGTCTTATTTTCTATACTCCATTCGCCTTGCATCTCATCTTGCTTGCCAGGCTATTCAGTGTTTCCATAAATAGAATGAACCCTGTCGCAGATTTCCGCACAGGTTATGTCGCTATCATCGGTCGGCCCAATGTGGGTAAGTCGACGTTATTGAATCAAGTGCTGCAACAAAAAATCAGCATTACTTCCAGAAAAGCACAGACGACGCGCTATCGTATTCACGGCATTTTGACGGAGCAAGCGGCGCAATTTATTTTTGTCGACACGCCGGGATTTCAGACGCAATACGACAATCGGCTGAATGCGGCGATGAATCGTACCGTCACGCAAAGCATGCACGATGTGCATGCGATTTTGTTCGTCATAGAAGCAATGCGTTTCGATCAGCGCGATGAAACGGTGCTGAAAATTTTACCGCAAGGCGTTCCGGTTATTCTCGTAATCAATAAAATCGATAAGCTGGCGGAAAAGAATCAATTGTTGCCTTTTCTCGCGGAGGTGGCAACGAAGTATCGATTTGCGGCGATTATTCCGGTCAGCGCCGCGAAGAAAATCCAACTGGCCGGATTGTTGGATACGGTTCGCGAATATTTGCCGGTCGGTCCGCCGCTGTTCGGCGAAGATGAAATTACCGATCGCAACGAACGTTTTATTGCCAGCGAATTTATCCGGGAAAAATTGTTCCGGCTGATTGGCGATGAAATTCCTTATTCCACCAGCGTTGTGATCGATCAATTCGAGCAAGATGAGCATATGTATAAAATTTATGCCACCATTCTGGTTGAGAAATCCAATCAAAAGGGTATCGTGATCGGTAAGAAAGGCGAGCGGTTAAAACAAATCGCCAGCGAAGCGCGTTTGGATATGGAAAAATTGTTCGGCGTGAAAGTTTATCTTGAGGTGTGGGTTAAAGTAAAAAGCGGTTGGGCGGATAACGAGCATGTATTAAGGAATCTTGGTTTTGAATAATGACGGAATTTTTTTGATGCCTTGGGAAGGTGAGCGATGATTGAATTAGGCGTCAATATTGATCATGTAGCCACGCTGAGGCAGGCGCGCCACACCGCATACCCGGATCCGATAGAAGCGGCATTGGTTGCGGAATCTGCCGGTGCGGATGCAATTACGCTGCATTTGCGCGAAGATCGGCGTCATATTCAGGATCGCGATGTTGAAATCTTGCGGCAAAAACTCACGACCCGGATGAATCTGGAAAGCGCGATAACCGATGAAATGATCGCCATCGCGCTCAAAATAAAGCCGCACGATATTTGCTTAGTTCCAGAACGGCGGGAAGAGTTGACGACCGAGGGCGGATTGGATGTCGTCAAATATTTCGATACCGTTAAAAGCGTTTGTTATCGCTTGGGCGAAGCGGGGATTCGCGTTTCGTTGTTTATCAACGCCGATCCATTGCAGATCGATGCGGCGGCGCGCGCTGGAGCGCCGGTGATCGAGATTCACACCGGTGCTTATGCCGACGCGCTTACGCCGGAAGCGCAGCAAAAACAATTCGACGCCGTACTCGGTGCGGTGAGGGTAGGCGTCAATTTAGGCTTGAAGGTAAACGCCGGACACGGCTTGCATTATGATAACGTGCAACCGATAGCCGCGATCCGCGAAATTTCCGAACTCAATATCGGCCATGCGATTGTTGCGCGCGCTATTTTCGTCGGTTTCAAACAAGCGGTACAAGAAATGAAGCAATCGATGCTCGAGGCGCGTCGATGATTTATGGCATCGGCACCGATATTGTCGAATCGTCGCGCATCGCTCAGTCTTTGGAGCGTTATGGCGACCGGTTCGCACGGCGTATCCTGACTGATAGCGAGTGGGCGGAATATACCACCAGCAGTAAACCTATTTTATATCTTGCCGGGCGTTTTGCCGCCAAAGAAGCATTATCGAAAGCAATGGGCACTGGCTTGCGTCATCCGGTCAGCTTGTCGCATATCACAATTACGCATGACGATTTGGGAAAACCTTTTTTTGAATTTCATCCGAAACTCGATCAGTTATTGAACGACAAAGGCATTCGACAGCATCATTTGTCGATCAGCGACGAGCGTACCATGGTCTGTGCATTTGTTATTTTAGAGGCTTAAGTCATGTCGCTTGGCCCAGTCATGCTCGATATCGCTGGAACACAATTGACCGGGGACGACGAAAAAAGATTGTTGCACCCGATGACAGGCGGCGTGATTTTGTTTACGCGCAATTATATCGACCATCGCCAATTAATGGATTTGGCGCAGCAAATACACGCATTGCGCAATCCGTATTTATTAATCGCGGTCGACCATGAGGGCGGGCGTGTGCAGCGCTTCCAAAAAGACTTCACTAAATTGCCCGCGATGCGTGAATTGGGAAAGCTATGGGACAGGCAGCCGATTCGCGCCCGGCATTTGGCAAAGCAAGCGGGATTTGTGCTGGCGGCGGAATTGAATGCATGCGGCGTCGATTTCAGCTTCACGCCGGTATTGGATCTCGATCACGGGCAAAGCTGTGTGATCGGCGATCGCGCGTTTCATCAAGATCCCAATGTGGTGTCCGAATTGGCGCATCACTTAATGCTGGGGTTAAAAAAAGGTGGTATGCCCGCCATCGGTAAACATTTTCCAGGCCACGGTTATATTCAAGCCGACTCGCATCTGGAAGAATCCATCGACCATCGCTCGTATCTGGATATCGAGATGAACGATTTGATTCCGTTTCAGCGCATGATTGAAGCGGGCTTGGTCGGGATCATGCCGTCGCATGTGATTTATCCGCAAGTCGACGCAAAACCTGCCGGTTTTTCCACGATTTGGTTACAGAAAATTCTGCGCGCGCAATTGCAATTCGAAGGCTGCATTTTTAGCGACGATCTGAGCATGCGCGGTGCCGCAGCATACTTGGGATCGATGACGATGCGCGCGCAGGCCGCATTGACGGCGGGTTGTGATATGGTTCTGGTGTGCAATAATCCGCAAGGCGCCGATGAAATTTTGGCTAATTTGAAATGGGAGATGTCGGCGACCAGTCTTTCCCGGTTGGCGCGCATGCACGGCAAAAATCATTTTGGCTCCCCGATCAAATTGCGGGAAAATGGCGATTATGTGCATGCAGTCAGCGAAATATGCACCGTCGGTTGCGAGAGCGGCGACTTGCCGCTGCAATGACGATAAATG
>JALRCN010000217.1 GCA_023257295.1 Nitrosomonas sp.
TTTTCCCATCGCAACTAATTCCACCATCTGCTGGCGAAATTCCTCTGGGTATGCAGGTTTGTATTTCTGAGTCATCTTCCTTCTCCTTTACACATAATTTAATGTGTCCGTCAAAAGGGGACAACTCCAGAACGAAATGAGACATGAGGTGCACGCAGCGCAGTAACCGGGATATATCAACAAGATGGGATATGGAGCGAGCGCCGCGCTATGCTACGAAGCGATGCGCTCGCGCGAGTCAATAAATCTGTGTGTTCTCAAAGTTGCCGGGATAATAAAGGGAAGAGGGAAATGCTAAAGATAGGTCTGACCCCGGGGGCCATAAAGAGAAACGTTTCCGGCTGCGCAATGCAAAGCGGCGAAGGCGCGTTGGTTGTGCTGCAAGTGATTCGAGATGATCAAGCCGTTGGTGTGATTGAGTTGCTGGGCGGTTTGCGCCAATCTCAATAGCTCGTCCCACAACACCTTGACATCGGGTTGATCGGCGCATTGCTCGGTCAACCAGGCATTGACGATATTTTTTTCAAACGAGAGTCCTTGCTGCTTCATATATTCGCTGCGCTTGTCGTCCAGTTGTATCAGTTCTTCGATCAACCGCGATTTATCGGACGTCAAATAATCGATTTCATCGATTTTGCCGTCAATGAGCGCATGCTCTTCTTTTTTTAGAATTTCAATGAACGCGCATAAAACATTTTTTTCGGTTTTCAATTCATTCATGAAACCTGTTAAATGTCCGGACGAAATCATTAAGCAGCACCTTTTCTCGATTGAATCAATTCCTTAACGGTTTCCAGCAGGCGATCAGCCACGACTTCCGGGTTGATCTGGAAGTTGCCTTCGCTAATGGCTTGCTTTATTTCCTGCACGCGAGCCGTGTTGACTACCGAACCGCTGGACGAACCGCCGTCGACGTTTTGCAGTTTTGCGACATTAGGGCTTAAATGGACGTTATTTTCCTGCTCGGAACCCGCTGAAGGCGTAATATCGGTACGTCTCTTGCCATCGCTGACAGAGACGGTTGAGACAGGCTGTAATATTTTATCGATTTTCATTTCTTCCTCGCTTTTAATTTTATTGAATGCTATATCGACAGCTTGTACGAGAACTTTAGTGTTAAATTTAAATTTTTTACCGGATAAGCATTTTCTAAAATTAACAGTTAACTATTTTTGGTTATGCCATGAGTTTTGCCAACTTTGGCGATGTTACAATCGGCAGAAATCGAAGTTTCTTAAGTGCAACGAATAAAAAAACGGGAATTGATACAAACGTGATTGTTAAAAATAAAGTTTCATGGGGACGGTTGTTATTTCATTTCCGTGGCAGCAGCTTCATGGAAACCTGGCCGCGAATACTCGCAGCGACGGCAACGGCCATCGTCGTCACTTACGTCGAGCTTTATTACAGTATTCAGGAGTATACGCTGACGACGACGCCGTTCCTTTTGATCGGCGTGGCGCTGGGCGTTTTTCTCGGTTTTCGTAACAACGCGTCGTACGATAAATTCTGGGAAGGGCGCAAACTCTGGGGCGCATTGGTGAATACCGCGAGGAATCTTGCGCGTCAAGCCTGTTTCTTTACCGATATCGCGAAGGACAGCGAAGCGGCGCAGCGTCTTCGGGTGATTTTCGTCAAGCGCATCGTTGCTTATGCGCACGCACTGCGCTGCCATTTACGTCACGAAAATCCTGCGGAAGAAATCAAGCAGTTTATGCCGCCGGAAGACCTGAGCGAAACGCTCGAATCCTCGCACCGCCCGCTGGCGATCATGCAGCAACTGGGCCGGGATCTTGCCACCGCCCGCAGCGAAGGTTGGCTGAGTGAATATGATCATGCGGCAATAGATGCTCAACTGAGTGAGCTTACCAATATTCTTGGTGGCTGCGAGCGTATCCGCAATACGCCGTTACCATTCAGTTACTCCGTTCTGATTCACCGCATCGTGGCTTCCTATTGTCTGTTCCTGCCATTCGGCTTGGTCGAAACCACCGGCATTCTGACGCCGATTGTGGTGATGATGATTTCGTACGCGTTTTTTGAGTTGGATGCCATCGGCGACGAAATCGAGAACCCCTTCGGTTTGCAGCCGAACGACTTGCCGCTGGCCGCGATTTCGAGAACTATCGAAATCAATCTGCTGGAATCGATCGGCGACCCTGCTTGCCCGGAACCGCTGAAGCCGGTGAACGATATTTTGATGTGATGGTGTTGGTCGGACGACCGATTGGATTATTTCGCTGGTTCGGTTTTGATTTGAGTTACTGTTTTTTTATTTTTCAACCAGCCTTCCCGTATATTTCGTGCTTGCGAAAAAGCCTGTTCCAGCGTTTCGCCATCGTTCTTGCGCAGCATTTCCTGCATGGCTTCCAATTCCTCCCGATACGCTTCAATCTGCTTCAACAATTCGTCGCGATTCGCTAAACAAATATCGCGCCACATTTCCGGCGAGCTGCTGGCGATGCGGGTGAAGTCGCGGAAGCCGCTGCCTGCGAAGCGCAGCAGGTTTTCCGGGGTGCCGGTGCTGCGGTTGAGGTGATTCATCAGCGTAAACGCCAGGATGTGTGGCAGATGGCTGGTTGCGGCGAGGACTTGGTCGTGCTCGGCGGCAGGCATGATCGAGACGATGCTGCCGCAGGCTTGCCAGAGTTGACGGATTTGTTCGGTGGCATTAATGCCGGTTTCGGATAGCGGGGTCAGGATGGTGTGTTTGTCGCGATACAGATCCGCTTGTGCGGCATTTACGCCGCTTTGTTCGGCGCCGGCAATCGGATGTCCGGGGACGAAATACTGCAGACATTGCGGCGGCAGGTGTTGCTTGGCGGCGGCGATGACGTCTTGCTTGGTGCTGCCGGCGTCGGTGATAAGTGTACCGATTTGCAGGTGCGGGGCGATTTGCGCCATGACGGCAGCGGTTTGGCCGACCGGCATCGCCAGGAAAACCAGATCTGCATTGTGCAGCGCCGAAGCTGTATCGGTGGCGATTTCGTCGATGACGCCAAGTTCGACGGCACGTTGCATGTTGGGCAGGCTGCGACCTGCACCGACGATATGTTTGGCCAATCCGGCGTTGCGCAATGCCAGTGCAAACGAGCCACCGATCAAGCCTACGCCGACGATGACCAGTTTGTTGAGTGCGGTGTTATTGGTCATGAATGACTGCCGTCGACGGTTAATTCAATTCGTTCAATGCCAGTTCCAGAGATTCTAGGAACCGTTTGTTCTGCGATTCCAGGCCGATGGTTACCCGCAAGTGGTGCGGCATTTCGTATATGCCCAGCGGGCGGACGATAACGCCTCGTTGCAGCAGCCATTGATAGACGACCGGCGTATTCGCTGCTTCGCCTTTGACGCGGAAACTGATGAAATTGCCATACGACGGGATGTATTCGACGCCGAGTTTGCGAAATCCGTCGGTGAGCTGCATCATGCCCGCGCGGTTCAGTGCATACGAGCGTTGTACGAATTCGGCGTCTTGCAATGCTGCTAAGGCACCGACCAAGCCGATGCTGCTGACGTTGAACGGTTGTCGCACGCGGTTCATCAGGTTGGCGACGTCCGGATGTGTTAGGCCGAATCCGACGCGAACACCTGCCAAACCGTACACTTTGGAGAAGGTGCGTGTGATCAGCAGATTGGAAAATTGTTTCAGCCATTTGAGGCTATCCGGCTTGTTCGCTTCGGGCAGGTATTCGTAATACGCTTCGTCCATGACCACCAGCACATCGCGCGAGACACGCTCCATAAAACGGAATAACTCATTCTCGCCGGATAATGTTCCGGTCGGATTGTTGGGGCTGGCGATGAACACGATGCGCGTTTCCGGCGTAATGGCGTCGAGCATTGCGGGCAGATCGTGGCCGTAATCGCGCGCGGGGACTGAAATGCCGTTGGCGCCGATCATTTTCGTAACCAGCGGATAGACGGCAAACGCGTGTTGCGAATATACCGCCGCAGCGCCGGGTTTCAGGAAAACGCGCGCAGCGAGGTCGAGTACGTCGTTCGAGCCATTGCCAAGAACAATTTGTTCGGGAGCGACGCCGTAGCGATTTGATAGCGCTGCTTTTAATTCGTAGCCGCTTCCATCCGGATAGAGCGCAATATCGTGCAGCGCGTTGATCATCGAGTCCACTGCGAGTGGGCTGGTTCCCAACGGATTTTCGTTGGATGCGAGTTTGATCACATAAGCTTCGTCCAGACCCAGTTCGCGTGCGAGTTCTGAGATCGGTTTTCCGGGTTGGTAAGGTTGGATCGAACGGATATATTCAGGCGCAAAATCACAAAGATTCATAAGATTCGGTTGGTTGACGATTAAAAATTGATGAATGGCGGCGCAATGCTAACTGGCGGGATAGGATCCGAAGATCTTTAAGAATGCGGCGCGCTGGGTGAGCTCCGTCAGTGCGACGGCGACGTTCTCATCCTGCCGGTGGCCTTCCAGGTCGATATAAAATACGTATTGCCATAGGCCGCTGCGCGAAGGGCGCGATTCCAGGCGGCTCATGCTGACGCCATGCTGCGCCAGCGGTTCCAGCAATTGGTAAATGGCGCCGGGGCGATTGTTGGTCGAAACCGCCAAGGATGTTTTGTCTTTTCCGGAAGGATTTACCAATTGATTGCCGATGACGAGGAAGCGCGTGGTGTTTTTAGGGTCGTCCTCGATATTTTCCGCGCAAATCGCAAGCCCGAACAATTCGGCCGCTCTTTTGCCGGCAATGGCTGCGGCGGTTTCGTCGGTAGCGGCTTGCCGCGCGGCTTCGGCATTGCTGGCGGTATTGATCAATGCGGTATCCGGCAGGTGCGGTAAGTGGGTTTTGAGCCACTGCTGGCACTGCGCCAGAGATTGCGGGTGCGAAAATATTTTGGCGATCCGAGACAAATCGGTTTGCTGTGCCATGAGAAATTGATGCACAGGGATTTGAATCTCGCCGCAAATGGATAATGGCGATTGCAGCAGCAAATCCATGGTTCTGCCCACTGCGCCTTCGGAAGAGTTTTCCACCGGTACTACGCCATAGTGGGCGGTTTCCGATTCCACTGC
>JALRCN010000139.1 GCA_023257295.1 Nitrosomonas sp.
CCGCCGTATCCAGCTTGCTCGTTTCATTAACTTCTACAATACCGTCAAACCTCATAAGGGTTTGAATAATGCTACTCCTTATGAAATACTCAACGCTTATTTTAATCAACCTCTCTGTAAACAACCCTGAGATTTCTTACAGCTAATGCATGTTAATTCGATACAAACTTGAAGTACAACCAAATTAAAAACGAAGGCGAATTCTCACACTATCGCCGGGCAAATGCAATTGACCGCAAACCGATTGCCGCGCACATGCAGGTGCAAACCGGAACCGGATGCTTTATGCTTCGCACATTGAGCAATCGACTTTGAATCAAACTTAATCCCGGGAGGTAACGCAATGGAACAGCACAACGATGCAGCCGCAACGCAAGTAAATATTCGCATGCAACAAGGAGAGCACGCAGCACAGCCGCTTTATGCCAATTTTTCTTCAGTTCAACCCGGCCAAGGAGTCGTGATCGTCGATTTCGGTTTTCTCGATCCGCAGACGGTTGCCACCATCACTCGACTGGCTCGATCCGGGGAGAAAATGCCCGATACCATCGGCGCGAGAATGACATGCCGCATGGCACTGAGCGTCGAGGCCGCCAATAATCTGGCGCAACAGTTGAATCAATTATTTCAAAAGAAATAATTAAGGTATTCTATCTGGAGAAATCAAATGACCGATGAAAACAACGCCATGACCGGAATTGCAGCAGAAGCTTCGCAATCCGCAAAGCAGATTAACGTTCAAATGCACTGGGCCGGAAATACCGGCCAGCCGGTTTATTCCAATTTTGCAACGACCAATGCGGCACAAGGTATCGTTATTGTCGATTTCGGCTTTATCGATCCCGGCGCGGTCAATACGGTGAACCAAGCTCTAAAATCGGGAGAGAAAATATCGCAACCTCTGGACGCAAAACTGACTTTCAGAATATCGCTCAATCCTGAAACGGCACAGAAACTATCGCAGCAACTCAGTCAAGTATTGACGCTCGGCTCAGTTGCGGCAACACCCGTTGCAGCCGGAAACGAAAGCAATGCAACCGCAACAAAGGAAACCGGTTCTTCCGTTGAAAAACCCGCAGATCAGGCCGCCCAGAAAAGCGAAAGCGGCGGCTTCCGCTTTCCTTGGTCGAAGAAGAAATAATCGATAGATTCTTCACAAAACCTTATATTAAACCGAAACCCCCTTCGGTTTTTGCTTCGGGATGTCGAAATTCTTTTTAGCGACAGCCTGCGCGTGAGTGACTTTGACTATGCCGGTTGCTAAGATTTCGCCCCGATTGATGTCATTGACGCTGAGACTGTGCTCACCCACCGGTACGCCGTTCAAGGTATAAAAACCGTCACTGTCGGCAACGGCATGCGCTTGATGCGGCAGTTCGGTCAGAAATACCTCTATCGCTTTGCGATTCCCATCTTTTGCATCGTCGGGATCGATTTTGACAATACCGGCAATCGCACCGTATTGCGGCACTTCGCTGATTTGCGGCGTGATTTTGTTCGCCACCGAACGCACCATCAGCAAGATGGTTTCAGACGCAAATCCGGCGGTAAACGCTAACACGACGGCATTGGCGGTGCTGCCGGGTTCGATCAGGTAGTACGCAAGAATCGCCAGGAAAGGCGCGGAAATGAATTGCACCATATGAAAGATCAAGTACTCGCGGAATTCGTATTGCGACAGCTTGGGTTGCTGCTCGGTGGCGATATGCTCCGATCCCGCCTGCTTTTGCAGCTCTGGCAACCGCCGCGTTAGACTGATACTGCCGCCCATCAATGCCATGATGATGAAATACAGCGGAATCAACAAACCATCTTTGACTTCGCAGGTTACCGACTTTCCATACATTGATTCGCTATCCTGACTGCACTTCTCGACATGCCCGCCGATATTGATAACCCAAGCATAGCCTAAGCCTGTTTTTGCTACTTCGGTCTTTGCTGTTTCTGCTTTTGCCGTTTCGATTTTTACCGCTTCAGATTGCCCCTTATTGCTGTTGTCACCGTTTTTTGTTTTCGCTACATTGACGCCTTCGCCGGATTGGGCGTCGCTTTTTGAAGCCTCAGCTTCATCGCAACGCAAATTGGCTGCCTTGCTGTCATTAGTACATCCGATAAATACCGCGATCGGCCGCTCCCGGATTGTATTGATATATGGCTTTTTATCGTCCTCATTCGCTTTCGATTGATTGTTCACATCAGTTTTCTGACCGGAATCGAAAAAAGAATTAATAAACGGAGAAATCGTCAGCAATAAAGACAACAACATGAAACTGTAAGCGAATATCATCCATTTGTTTCGTTGCTGCGATCTGGCCTCTTCTATTTCTTTCCTTGTCTCTTGATCGTCTTCAGCGAAAACCGCCTGAATCGGCTCGGTATAAATTTTCACGAAGATGATGCACATGAAAATCACAACCGAAAGAATGGGGATATCGCCATTTTTGATCCACAGAGCAATAGCAAACAAAAAATTAACAATATGCGCGGCAGCCCACCATGGATGCACTTTCATCCATTCCCTCGCTCGTTCGAGAATCGTCCATCCACACACCCATTTGCAGAAATCGCGCAACATCTTTTTAGCGGCATTTCCCGGATTGTTTTCGCTCATCTCATCTCCCTCTTTCTAAGTTGGCAGAAGCAATTACATACTGTTTTTATAGCGTAGCGTTAACGTACACTATAGCGGAAAGCGTCATTCAATCCAAAATATGCCCGCCCAGC
>JALRCN010000075.1 GCA_023257295.1 Nitrosomonas sp.
TTTTCCGGAAGAGCGCTGCGCATCGCCGTCGCGCAACTCCACCGCCTCCCGGGTTCCGACGGATGCGCCGGAAGGAACGGAAGCGCGCCCCAGCACGCCCGATTCCAGCACCACGTCCGCTTAAACGGTTGGATTACCTCGCGAATCTATAATCTCGCGAGCGATGACATCGACTATTGCACTCATGCTACTTTTCCCTGTTATTGACTGTTATTGACTGTTATTGATTATTGCCGATTTTTTTTGTTGATGCTTTACCGGCTAGCTATGGCTGACGGCATGCAGCCGATCCTCTCCATTGTGCTTCCGGTTGGAAAACCGAATGGCCGCCTCGACATAGGATCTGAATAATGGATGCCCTTTTCGTGGCGTGGAGGTGAATTCCGGATGGAATTGACACCCCAGGAACCAAGGATGCTCGCTTTCCGGAAGCTCGATCATTTCGCACAGATTTTCTTCCTTGGACAAACCGCTGATAATCAGCCCCGCTTTTTCCAGCTTCGGAATATAACTGTTATTGACTTCGTAGCGATGCCGATGACGCTCGACAATCGTGTCCGCACCGTAGGTTTTCCAAGCCAGTGAATCTTTTTTCAGAATGCATTCCTGTCCGCCCAGACGCATGCTGCCGCCCAAATCGAAATTCGCATCCCGCGTTTCCAGTTGCCCGTCGCGGGTGCGCCATTCGGTAATCAACCCAATCACCGGGTGCGGCGTTTCCGGATTGAATTCCGTGCTATGCGCGCCTTTCAAACCGGCTTTATTGCGTGAGTATTCAATCACCGCCAATTGCAATCCCAGACAAATACCCAGATACGGTATGCCGTTGGTACGCGCATAGTTGATCGCCATGATTTTGCCTTCGACGCCTCGCTTGCCAAAACCGCCGGGAACCAAAATCGCGTCCATCGACTTCAGACAATCGGTGCCTTCTTTTTCGATATGCTCGGAATCGATATAAACAATGTTGATTCGGCTGTTGGCGTGAATGCCCGCATGCGTCAGCGCTTCGGATAACGATTTATACGACTCGGTCAAATCGACGTATTTGCCGACCAGGGCAATCGTAACTTCATGTTTGGGATGCTCCAGCGCGTACACCAAGTTTTTCCATACGGTCAAATCGGCAGGCTTGGCCAGGATATTGAGTTTGTGGCAAATAATCTGATCGAGCATTTGCTCGTGCAGCAAAGCCGGGATTTTATAAATGCTATCGACATCGATCACCGAAATAACCGCCTCTTCCTGCACATTGGTGAACAATGCTATTTTGCGCCGCTCTTCCTTCGGCACTTCGCGATCGGAACGGCATAACAGAACATCCGGCTGAATGCCGATTTCGCGCAATTCTTTGACGGAATGCTGCGTCGGTTTGGTTTTCAATTCACCGGCCGACGGAATGTAGGGCAACAAGGTCAGATGGATAAAACAGGTATCGGTGCGCGGATTTTGCACTGCCATTTGCCGGATCGCCTCCAAAAAAGGCAGCGACTCGATATCGCCGACGGTACCGCCGATTTCGATAATGGCAATTTGTGCATCGCCAACACCCATTTGAATATAGCGTTTGATTTCATCAGTGATATGCGGAATCACTTGCACTGTTCCACCAAGGTAATCGCCACGCCGTTCCTTGCGGATCACGCTCTCGTAAATCTGCCCGGTGGTGAAGTTATTGTGCCGAGTCATACGCGTGCTGATGAAACGCTCGTAGTGCCCCAGATCAAGATCGGTCTCGGCACCATCCTCGGTAACAAACACTTCGCCGTGCTGAAACGGGCTCATGGTTCCTGGGTCCACATTGATGTAGGGATCAAGCTTGAGCATCGTCACTTTGAGTCCGCGCGATTCCAGCAACGCTGCCAGAGACGCGGCGGCAATCCCTTTCCCCAGAGAAGAAACCACACCGCCGGTTACAAATACATACTTAGTCATGAGCAATGACAGGAATTACAAATACGGCAATGTATGATGAATAAGCTTTGCATGATATTTAAACCAACAACGTAATTGAGTTTTATTAGCGAATTTCAGCAAGTAACCAGCTCATCATTTGTTCAGCCTGATGGCGATAACCACTACCAAATAGATTCAGATGATTAAGGATATGATACAAGTTATAAACAACTTTGCGCGTATTATAACCGGAATCCAGCGGATAATCACAGCGGTAAGCAGAATAAAAATCGGCCGGAAAGCCGCCGAAAAGCTCGGTCATCGCGATATCCGCTTCGCGATCGCCATAATATACCGCCGGATCGAACAACACCGGATTGCCGGATTGATCGTACGCATAATTCCCGCTCCACAAATCGCCGTGCAGCAGCGACGGCAGTGGCGGCGCAGCCGGAAAAAACTTATCCAAATCGATTAACAATCGCTCGCCGAGTTGTTGCAACTTCCCATAAAAACCATTCGCTTTCGCCACTTCCAATTGATATTGCAAGCGCCGCACACGCCAGAAATCGATCCAATTCGATGCGCGAGTATTGATTTGCGGTGTTTGCCCGATGGTATTGTCGCGCAGCCAGCCATATTGCTCAGCTGTGCAGCGATGTAGCGCAGCCAGTTGCGCGCCCAATTCGGATGCTTTGCCGCGCTGCGCCAATGTCAGGTATTCCATCACCAACCACGAAGCTTCATCGGTTTCGCCATAACAGATCGATTGCGGAGCGCGGATGGTATTCGATTGCCTAATTTCCGCCAGACCGGCCGCTTCGGCTTCGAACATGGCCAGATTGCCGGGATCGTTGCACTTGACGAAATAACGCCGCGAACCGTTGCTAATGCAATATGCTCGGTTGATGCAACCGCCGCCGACGGTATACGCTTCTTTTACTGAAAATGGATTGTTCGTTACTGCGGTGATCTGCGCGCCGATTTCATGCCATGATTGCATCAAGCCAGCCATTGGCGGGCGCGAAGAATCGCCGCCTGCACCTGCTCTGGCGCAGTGCCGCCGATATGCTGTCGGCTTTTCATCGAACCTTCCAGCGTCAGAACCGCGAAAATATCGGGATCGATATGCGCAGAAAACTGCCGCAGCTCACCCAATTCAAGATTGCTCAGATCGCAGCCTTTTTGTTCCGCATACTGCACCGCCTTGGCCACGATTTCATGCGCATCGCGAAACGGCGTGCCTTTTTTGACCAAATAATCCGCCAAATCGGTTGCCGTTGCATAACCACGCAAAGCGGATTGACGCATCGCATCATGATTGACGCGAATGCCGGTGAGCATGTCGGCGTAGATACGCAATGTATCGGTCAGTGTATCGACAGTATCGAACAACGGCTCTTTATCTTCTTGATTATCCTTGTTATAGGCAAGTGGCTGCGCCTTCATCAATGTTAGCAGCGCAACCAAATGTCCGTTGGTGCGGCCTGTTTTACCGCGAACCAGTTCCGGCACATCTGGGTTTTTCTTTTGTGGCATAATCGATGAGCCGGTGCAAAACCGATCCGCCAACTGGATAAAACCAAACGACGGGCTCATCCAAATGATGATTTCTTCGGACATCCGTGACAAATGGGTCATGATCAAGGCCGCGCATGCGCAAAATTCGATGGCGAAATCACGATCGGAAACCGCATCGAGCGAATTCTCGCACACACTATCAAAACCGAGTATCTGCGCCACTCGCTCGCGATTGATCGGATAACTGGTGCCCGCCAGCGCAGCTGCACCGAGCGGCAATTGGTTCACACGTTTGCGGCAATCTCGCAAGCGCCCGATGTCTCGTTTCAGCATTTCAAAATACGCCATCAGGTGGTGGCCGAACGACACCGGCTGCGCCACCTGCAAATGCGTAAAGCCGGGCATCACAGTCGACACATGCTGTTCCGCCAAATCGAGCAGAGCCTGCTGCATCGCCTTGGTTAAATCGATGATATCGTCAATCGAAGCGCGCAAAAACAACCGGATATCAGTCGCCACCTGATCATTGCGCGAACGCCCGGTATGCAACCGCTTGCCTGCATCGCCAACCAGATGGGTCAGCCGTTTCTCAATATTCAAATGAACGTCTTCGAGCTGCTGCGACCAGGCAAATTGGCGATTGCGAATTTCCTCGCCGATCTGCCCCAAGCCTTGCTGGATCGACAACCAATCCTGCTCGCCGATAATGCCTTGTTCCGCCAACATCTGCGCGTGTGCCAGCGAACCCTGGATATCGTATTGCGCCAGCCGGTAATCGAATCCGACCGATGCGGTATAACGTTCCACAAGAGCGGAAACCGGCTCGTTAAATCTTCCCGACCAGGTTTTCCGCATGATTTGCTCTTCCATCGATGAATCGTTATCCATTATGCCGCGCCGTTCCTTTATTCGATATTAAAATGCCCGATTATAAAACAGAAACCGCATCTTCCACTTTATTCAACCGGTAAATTCGCATGCACTGCGAACGGCAAAAAATTTCAAATCCGGTTGCTTTGTTTACTCGATCAACGACCCGCCCGATTCTCCGTGCACGTTCACCCACAAATGCGGCAATCCAAGCGAGCTTAGCCAATCGGGACCTGCTTCTCCCTTCAGCATGCCTATCGTCGATGCACTGCCCGCAACAACGCAGAACTCGCCGATGACGCTGACTGCCGCCATATAGTTAACCGGCCAACCGGTTTTAGGATTGAACACATGACCGTACCGCACGCCGTCTAAAACGATACAGCGCTCGTAATCGCCGCTGCTGGCCAATGCGCCCGAGTGCAACAACAAAGCTTGCAAAATCCCGCCGGATTGGCGCGGATGACGAATGGCGATGCTCCAAGGACTGTCGTCGGGATGCGGGCCGATGATTTTGATATCGCCACCCAGATTGATGAGGCCATGCCGGATACCGGCATCGAAACATAACGATGCCGCGCGATCGACGGCGTATTCCTTGACCACACCACCGAAATCGATTTCCATATCCGGAACGGCAAACGCAAGGTTTGGCCGTTGCCAAATTATTTTATGCCAGCCTATCCGGTTCAATAACGATCGAATCGTTTTTTGATCCGGTATTTTCCCGGCTTTAAAATCCCAAGCACGACGCAGAATCCCGGAAGTAATATCGAACAAACCGTCGCTTTGCTGGTAGCATGTCGCCGCATAATCCAGCAATCCGGCGGTTTCGTCGTCGACATCGATCCATCCGCCTTTTGCGGCAACTCGATTGATTTCGGACAAAAAACTGTCCGCTCGATACCTCGAATATTTCGCCTCCAGGCGCGACACATCCGCCATGACAACGCGAGCGACTTGTTCGGCTTTTTTCTCGCTACGCGCATAGAGCTGAATCGCGCACGGCGAACCCATTGCCCTGAAATCGTGGTGGTAGTATGTTAAAGGCACCATTTAGGCACTCATCCAAATATTTCCAAGGAATCGCTGATTTATTCTGAATTTGTCATTCCGGTGAAGGCTTGAATCCGGAAAAATCGGCGAACCGGATACCGGCTTTCGCCGGTATCCCAAATTATTCAGTGTTTCCCTAAAACTGATAACTCCAAGTCACCGACAACATTCCCTGTCGATCGAGCTGAAATCCGTTAAAATCGCTTCTGACAGGTTCTATCCATTCAAAACCGAGCCGATTCCCGGCAAACCGCCCACCGGGAATTCGCGCATTCACACCGAAACCGACATCCCAAAACTGCCCGCCGTAATTCGACGGAAAATCCATTGGCCCGATCCGCGCATTATACGAATCGAAATCCCGGTGAGTCGCTCCCTGAATCGTATACGCCCCGCGCAACCCGGAGGACTTCGGAAACTTCATGGGCGCGCTGGCCGAGCGGTACGGCGCCGGTGAGGGTGATCCG
>JALRCN010000144.1 GCA_023257295.1 Nitrosomonas sp.
CCGCCGTATCCAGCTTGCTCGTTTCATTAACTTCTACAATACCGTCAAACCTCATAAGGGTTTGAATAATGCTACTCCTTATGAAATACTCAACGCTTATTTTAATCAACCTCTCTGTAAACAACCCTGAGATTTCTTACACCCTTTATTCGCCTGCCACGTACATTGATTTTATTTAGAAACCAATACCAACGTAACCACCGACTGTCATACCATCGATTTTGACGCCATCAGATTTACCGGCCGATAACTGATAGCGACCATCGATACCAACATAGAAATTCTTCCAGATGTTGTAATCAATACCTGCGCCAAACTGTACGCCCGGTGTCAAATAAGTGATCGATTCTGTCGTAGGGCTTACGACATGAATCGCCAATCCCATCGGGATAATCCAAGGTCTTACTTTCGATCCTTCAAAAAAACGAATCTTGGGTGAGGCGGTCAATGTAAATTGACTAACCGTTACGCTGCGCGGATCCAATGCTCCGCCCGCCAGCATGCTTGGGTAGTTGGCTAAGGCATTGCCCTGGACGGTATTGGCAAAATTCTTGTACTCAAACATTAATTCCGCAGAAACCGATGTTCTAGGCAATAACCCCCAAACATCGTTGGTTAAATTCCAATCGAGACCGGCACCGGTATACCATCCATTTTTGTCGGCCTGGTCTTGTGCACCAACAGGCACCACATCGCTACGAATACTCGATCCATCTCGTCTCGTCATTGCGTGCGTGAAGCCGCCTCGGAAAAATACCATATTGTCCTTGCGTCGTTCGACATCGCCTCCCGAAGCGCTTGCCCGATTTTCCGAGGTGGCTTTCGCTTGTTCAATGGTATTTACTTTCTGGACGGTTTGATTGGTTGTTTGCTCCAGAACATTCACCTTCTCGGTTACTTTCTGAGTAGATTGCGTGGATTCCGTTTTAACTTTTTCCAATTCCATCTGAATTGCTTGCAGTCTTTCTTCTAGCAGCTTGATTCTGCGCGCCGCATCGTCAGCCAAAACTTGGGGTGACGCTAATACTGTAGCTACAAAAAAAGAACTCACAGCAACACGAGAGGCCATCCGCATTCTGTCATATAATTTCCTCACGTTACTCTCCTTTGATTTAATGTAATTTTTCTAGTTATTGTTCAATATTCGAAGAGGAATGATAGAGAAACGTTAAAATAGCAACTTTGATCTGCATCAATTTTGTTCAAATCAGTATCGATTTCTGAAATTTCGATGAAACCCGACACGCGCATTCATGCTTCATTTCCACCTGTGGAAAATGCACTGACCGAGCCCAATGGTTTGTTGGCCGTCGGCGGGGATCTTTCGCCTCAACGCTTACTAGAAGCGTATCGCAAAGGCATTTTTCCTTGGTTTAACGAGGATGATCCGATTCTTTGGTGGAGTCCCGATCCGCGTATGGTGTTATTTCCGCACGAACTAAAAATATCGCGTTCATTGCAAAAAACACTGAAAAAAGGCGGTTATCAAATTCGCGCCGATACACATTTTGCACAAGTCATGCATGCGTGCGCATCGCCCAGAAGAGGACAGGCGGGCACTTGGATACACCCGCAAATGATTGCCGCTTATACGACATTGCATGAGATGGGGTTGGCGCATTCCGTGGAAACCTGGATCGATGGCGAGCTGGCGGGCGGATTATATGGCATCGCTTTAGGCCGAATGTTTTTCGGCGAATCGATGTTTTCGCGCGTAACAGATGCTTCCAAAATCGCCTTGGTGCACTTGGTGCAACAATTGCGGCAATGGGAATTCGGCATGATCGATTGCCAAGTACAAACCGGGCATTTGGCATCGCTCGGGGCACGGGAAATTTCCCGGTCGGAATTCAGCCAGAAACTGAATATGCTGATACCTGAATTCTTAAGCGGTGGCAAATGGGAGTTCACCCCTGGCTTAATCGAACCTAAGGAGGCGTCGATTCATTCGTCAAACGAGATGAAGCACGAGACGCAAGGAGCGCAGCAACCGAGACATAATCAGCATTTTCCTGAAAAGTAGCCGTGCTTAAACCACACACAACCAACCCTTATTCCTGTAATTATTTGCCTGGAAAGCTTGCGTGTTCCGAGGTGGTTGTACCGGAGCACCCCATGAGCGTACAGGCGTATGGCAAATTAATACAAACAGGCTTCCGGCGCAGCGGGCATTACATTTACCGCCCTTGTTGCGAACACTGCCATGCCTGCCTTTCGGTTCGCGTGCAAGTCAAAAACTTCTCCCTCAAACGAACCCAGCGTCGCGTTTGGAAATACCATCAACACCTGCTTCCATCGCAGCATGAATTGCATTACGACCCCTCACACTATGCGCTCTATCAACGCTATCAAACGCAACGGCATGCGGACGGCGGCATGGATCGGGATTGCCGCGAGCAATACCGCAATTTTTTGCTGCAAAGCCATGTCGATTCGAAGCTCATCGAATTCCGCGACAACAATCGGTTGTGTATGGTCAGCATCGTCGATTTGTTACCGGATGGATTATCTTCGGTTTACACTTTTTTCGACGTGGATGTGCCGCATGCCAGTTTCGGCACCTACAATATCCTGTGGCAAATCGAGTTATGCCGGGAACTGGGTTTGGATTATCTTTATTTGGGTTATTGGATCGAAGCAAACCGTAAAATGCGCTATAAAGCCAACTTCCAGCCGCTGGAGGTTTTGATCGATGGCGACTGGCGCCCGCTTGATGACAAGCTTTCGCAAAATCCGCTTAAAGCGGCGATCGGTTCAAGGTAAAATCCGGCATGCTCTATACACTTCTGCGCCCACTGCTATTTAAGCTGGATCCCGAATCCGCTCACACGATTACTTTTAGTGCCATACAACAAGCCCAGAAATTGGGGTTGCTAAAAAACACGGCCATTCCTTGTCAATCCAGAATTGTCATGGGATTGAGTTTTCCCAATCCGGTCGGGCTTGCCGCCGGGCTGGATAAAAATGGCGACTATCTCGACGCTTTAGCGGCGCTGGGATTCGGTTTTATCGAAATCGGCACCGTCACGCCACGTCCGCAACCGGGCAATCCTAAGCCGCGCTTATTTCGCATTCCCGAAGCCAATGCCATTATCAATCGATTGGGGTTTAACAACCACGGTATCGATCGATTGATCGACAATGTTAAGAATTCCGGTTATCGCGGCATCCTGGGCATTAACATCGGCAAGAATTTCGATACGCCAATGGAACACGCCGTCGACGATTATCGCATTGGTTTACAAAAAGTGTATCGTCATGCAAGTTATGTGACAGTCAATATTTCCTCGCCGAACACGAAGAATTTGCGGCAATTGCAAACCGCCGATGCGCTGGATCGACTGCTTGGCGAATTAAAATCAGAACAAACAAAATTGGCGCAAACGCACGGCAAATACGTACCGATGGCGGTAAAGATCGCACCGGATTTAGAAACGGCGGAAATCGAATCAATCGCCGCACTATTGATGAAACACCGAATCGATGGCGTAATCGCCACCAATACCACGATTTCAAGAACCGGTATTGCGCATTTGCCGGTTGCACAAGAAAGCGGCGGATTGAGCGGCGCACCATTGACGCAACGCGCCACTGCGGTGATTCAACAATTGCAGGGGTTGCTACAGGGCGCCATCCCGATCATCGGGGTCGGCGGTATTTTGTCGGCTGCCGACGCGCAAGCCAAAATCGATGCGGGCGCCAGCCTGATCGAGCCGCTGATCATCGTCGTTCTGGGCGGGGCAATCGGGGTTATCCTCATGGCCATGTACCTTCCCATCTTCCGGCTCGGCCAGGTCTTTTGAACATGCCCCATGACTTTTTGAGCCTGGCCTTCATGGCCGCGCTGGGCCTGGCCATTGGCAGTTTCCTGAACGTGCTGATCCACCGCCTGCCGATCATGATCGAGCAGTCCTGGCAAGACCCGGCGACCGCCACTGAGCCGGTCATGGACCTGGCTTTCCCGGCGTCGCACTGCCCGTCATGCCATCACCCCATCGCCTGGTTTGACAACCTGCCCTTGCTGAGCTTTGTGTTTTTGCGAGGGCGTTGCAGGCATTGTCATGCGGCCATCTCGTGGCAATACCCGCTGGTGGAGCTGGTCACCAGCGGCTTGTTTGTCTGGAGCTTGCAGTCCCACTCTGACACGGGGGCAGCGCTGGCCTGGGCAGGTTTTGCCTCTGCCTTGCTGGCCCTGGCCGTGATCGATGCTCAAACCACCTGGCTGCCTGACACCCTGACCCAACCCCTGACCTGGGCGGGCCTGATCGCGGCGGCGCTGGGCTGCAGCAGCGTGGC
>JALRCN010000082.1 GCA_023257295.1 Nitrosomonas sp.
TACCAGCTCGACCACGCTTGTTTCCGTGAGGTACGGCAGCACGACGATGAATTCGTCCCCGCCTTGACGCGCCACGGTATCTTCGCTGCGTATGCTTGCAGATAGTCTTTTCGCAACTTTCTTCAGCAAAAGATCGCCTAAATTGTGGCCGAATGTGTCATTGATGTTTTTAAAATTATCCAAGTCGATGAACAATACGGCGATCATGCCGTGGTGGCGTTGGTTGAATTCCAAAGCCTGCGTGATCCGATCTTGCAGTAATAGCCGATTAGGCAATCCGGTGAGCGCATCGTGGCAAGCCAGGTGATTGATATGCTGCTCATGGTTTCTGCGTTCGTACCAAATGCCTAAATCTTCCGCGACGAAGTTGAGCAAATTTTGCTCGTCGGGCAGGATAAACGGCTTGTCTTCGGTATAAAAAACCTGCAATTGACCGCAAGTCTTTCCATTGACTTTGATTTTTGCCGCAATGCGATTGGAAAGATCGTCGCGATAATTCTCGGAAGTGAAGGTTTCGTCGAATAAATTGATGTGGCATGCCGCTATTTCCGGAAAGCGCATGGTAGATATTAGATGCTTGATGATTTGATAGCAAAGCTTTTGCAATGAAGTGGCTTTGACCATGTCGCGGTGAATCGCATACAGGCAGCCCTTTTCCTTCAATTGTTCGATAAGCTGCGTTTCTTTTTGCTTGCGGCCGCTGATATCGACTCTGACCGATATATAGCGCTCAATGCGGCCGTTTTCATCCTCGAGCGGCACGATGACCGCGTCCACCCAGTACAGCTCGCCGTTTTTGGTGCGATTGCATATTTCTTTGTGCCAAACTTTTCCACCGGTAATCGTTTGCCACATCTCGGCAAAAAAAGTTTCGGAGTGTATCCCCGATTCGAGAATGCTGTGAGTCTGGCCGACGAGTTCTTCTCTGTTGTATCCGCTGACCTGACAGAATATATCGTTGACTTCCGTGATGGTTCCGCAATGATCGGTAACCGATACCAATGCAAGTTTGCCGATGGCTTTGATATAGGTGATCAATTCCGCATTGGTGGCGCTGAGTTGCGAATTGATTTCCAGTAATTTTTTCTCAAAATCGATTAACTCGAGCGTGCTGTCGGCGCCGGTTTCGTTAAGAGCGATGCCAACTGGAAATGAGAAAGAATCGTCGGATAAATAAGAGCGTTGAGTTAGCCGGATTGCTCCGTCATGCACGGCGAGATCAAAACCGGAAGGAGGAATATAAACGCAATCCGGTCTAATCTTCATTTCGTTAGTTGCTTGGCAAACTTGCAATCGCGTATCCGATTGAAGCGATTCGATCAATCGGTGCTCATGGCGAGGCTCCGGATGCGAGACAACGAATGCGATGCCCGTTTGGGCGGGTATATGGGCGAAGAATTTTTTTAACATCGAAATTTCTTCGGCAAAAGCGGTGATGCCGATTATCGGCGGATTCGTTATCGAAGAATTGGCGGAATGTTGTGTATCATCATGATTTTATAGAATATTATTGTGTTTTTTGGATACTAAAGGTTTTGATTGTCCTTTCTGAGACATTACGTGTAACTGCCCTCATAGTAAATGGTTTTATATTTTTTAGTCATTTCATAATGCTGCAAGCTTCGAATGTTGCGTAAGCCAGCATTCATCGCCTTTTGCAACCGCAAGGATAGTAGCTGCTACGAACAATCGGTTCTATAGGACAATTCTGATTTTTACAGTAAAAAATCAAGTGGCGTGGATTCGTATCATCAGTGCGATTTTCCGGGCTATTGCTCCTCGTGCTTTTTCGGCGTAGATTGTTGTTTCAAGGCGGATGATTCATCTTGAACTCGAGTAATTTTCTTCAACCTGAAATTGAGGAGTGCACAGCATGATGAACGAATATAAATCTCTTGCGGTACAGTATCTCTCTGGTCATATTCTCGTCGCCAAACCGGTATCGCCTAATCCGGTTGCCTTCGATTCGCCCGCGATCGATGTCATGACGGATTTGCGGCAAATATATGCGGCCGTTATAACCCCCGGTACTCCCATGGAAATAGCCAATACCTACATGATGCAGCGCGGCGTGCGCACGTTGTTGGTGATGCATGACGACAATTCGCTGGCGGGTATTATTACGGCGACCGATATTCTGGGTGAAAAGCCGATGCGCTTTATTCAGGAAAGAGGCGTCAAGCACAATGAAATTCTGGTAATGGATATCATGACGCCGCTGGATATGCTGGAAGCCATTCCGCTAGAGGAAGTGATGCACGCCAGGGTCGGCAATATTGTCGCCAGTTTCCGCGAAAGCGGCCGGTTGCATGCGTTGGCGATTGACGACAATACCGTCGGATCGCCCAGAATTTGCGGAATTTTTTCCTGGACGCAAATCGAAAAACAATTGGGTATGACAATCCAACCGACCAACGCCGCGCACAGTTTTGCCGAAATCGAATCGGTATTGATCGCGCATTGATGAAATCGGACAGACCGTGCTTGAAAGCCGGTCTGTCTATGTCTCGCCATGGCGGGAATGCGGACGGAAGTGAATTGTTCAGTGTTTCCTGATCGAATTATCTACTAATTGGCCTAAAACGTATCCGTTTCGGTTTTGCACCTTCTTCGCCCAGGCGTTTCTTCTTGTCGGCTTCGTATTCCTGGTAGTTGCCGTTGAAGAACATCCATTGCGAGTCGCCTTCGGCGGAGAGGATGTGGGTGGCGATGCGATCTAGGAACCAGCGGTCGTGCGAGATGACCAGTACGCAACCGGCGAATTCGAGCAGGGCATCTTCCAAGGCGCGCAGCGTTTCTACGTCGAGGTCATTGGAAGGCTCGTCGAGCAGCAGTACATTGCCGCCTGCGATTAGGGTTTGCGCCAAGTGCAGGCGGCCGCGTTCGCCGCCGGAGAGTTGGCCGATGATTTTTTGCTGGTCACTGCCTTTGAAGTTGAAACGCCCGAGGTAAGCGCGCGCCGGGGTGGTGTATTTGCCGACGACGAGGTTGTCGTTGCCGCCGGAGATGGCGTCGAATACGGTTTTGTCGTTTTTTAGCGCATCGCGCGCTTGGTCGACATGCGCAATTTTGACCGTAGGGCCGATTTTAACTTCGCCGGAATCGGGTTGTTCCTTGCCGGTGATCAATCTGAATAAGGTCGATTTGCCGGCGCCGTTCGGGCCGATGATGCCGACGATGGCGCCGGGCGGGATTTTGAAGCTCAGATTGTCGATCAGCAGCCGTTCGCCGTAGGCCTTGGAGACGCCGTTAAACTCGATGACATCGTTGCCGAGGCGGTCGCCGACGGGAATGAAAATTTCCTGTGTTTCGTTGCGCTTCTGGTATTCCTGAGAATTGAGTTCTTCAAAGCGGGCCAGGCGGGCTTTGGATTTGGCTTGGCGCCCTTTCGGATTTTGCCGTACCCATTCTAGTTCCTGTTTCATCGCTTTCATGTGCGCATCGATTTGCTTGTTTTCTTGCTCCAGACGCGCTTCTTTCTGTTCCAGCCAGCTTGAGTAATTGCCTTTCCACGGAATACCGTGACCGCGATCCAACTCAAGTATCCATTCGGCGGCGTTATCGAGGAAGTAGCGATCATGCGTCACCGCCACGACGGTGCCGGGGAAGCGCACCAGGAATTGCTCTAGCCATTCTACTGATTCGGCGTCCAAATGGTTGGTCGGTTCATCGAGCAGTAGTATATCGGGTTTTTCCAGCAGTAACTTACACAGCGCCACACGGCGCTTTTCCCCGCCGGATAAGTTTTTGACCGTTGCATCCCACGGCGGCAGACGCAATGCATCGGCGGCGATTTCCATTTGATGTTCGGTATCGCTGCCGGCGGTGGCGATGATCGCTTCCAGTCGAGCTTGCTCTTCCGCCAGAGCGTCGAAATCGGCGCCTTCTTCGGCATAAGCGGCGTACACTTCGTCGAGTTTTTTCTGCGCTTGCATCACTTCGCCCATGGCTTCTTCAACTTCCTCGCGCACCGTATGCTCGGGGTTCAGTTGCGGCTCCTGCGGTAGATAACCGATACGGATATTCGGCAGACGCTGCACTTCGCCGTCAAATTCTTTATCCACGCCAGCCATGATGCGCAGTATGGTGGATTTGCCGGAACCGTTCAATCCGAGTAAACCGATTTTGGCGCCGGGAAAGAAGCTGAGCGAGATGTCCTTGATAATCTGACGCTTGGGTGGAACCATTTTGCTCACGCGGAGCATCGACATTACATATTGAGCCATGGGTATGATCTTTTTTAATTTATAAAGATAGCGTTAAATTAGGGAAACGCTGATTTATTGGCTGTACGAGTGAATCAGCGTCTCCTTAGATAAGCAGAGAGTTTAGCGCACGTTACCCGGCAATGAAAGAATCTGCCGAATAACGAACGTACAACTGTGACGGCTATTTATCCGATCGCGATGGCAGCCGCCGATGTTCTGATTTAGGATGGTGCGATAGCTGGCAAGCGCGGCGGAAGCTCATCAGTATTTTTTGCGCTTCACCCAAGACGGTATCGGGCGGATAGCCCGCCGTGCGGCTTGCTTCGGCTATTCCTGCCGGTAATCCGGTCAACAATTCCATTCCTTGCATGACATGTTCCATGGTATTGATCGTAAATAAGCCTTTTTCGACGGCTGCAATCACTTTGCGATTCAGCATCAGATGCTGCCGGTTCTGGTAGGGGATCAATACACCTTGTTCACCGGTTAAACCTTTTTTCTCGCACAGTGAGAAGTATCCTTCGATTTTGTCGTTGACGCCGCCGATCGGCAATACTTCGCCGAACTGGTTTAATGCACCGGTGACCGCAATGCTTTGTTTCAGCGGAATGTCCGCAAGCGATGACAGCAATGCGAATAATTCAGCACAAGAAGCGGAATCGCCTTCGATATGGGTGTATTCCTGCTCGAACACAATCGACGCGCTAAGTGCCAGCGGTGCGATGTGCGCGAACAAACCGGTCAGGTAGTTTTGCAGGATCAACATGCCTTTGTCGTGAATCGGGCCGGTCATTTCAACTTCGCGCGCAATATTGATCACGCCGTCCTCCCCGGCAAAAGTACGCGCGGTGACTCGTACCGGCGTTCCGAAGCAATAATCGATCAAATCGATTTGCGTCAGTGCATTGAGTTGTCCAACCTCGGTGCCTTGGAGTGCGATATCGATTTCGCCTTCGATGACCGATTCCTGCAAACGCAAATCGGGGTAATTGTGACGCATGATGCGTGCTGCGAGCGCTGCGGCAACATCGTCGACTTCCACCAAACGCCCCTGGCGGGCGTTGCAGACTGAGGCGCTTTCTAATACCAGCATTTCGGTACGTGCAAATATCGCGCTCTGGCGCTTCTGATCTTCTACTTCGCGATGAGATTCTTCCAACAAACGGGCAACGGCTGCGGCGGAAAAATGCGGTAATTTTCCCGCATCGCAGATATGCGCCACAAAAATGGCCGATGCCTGATAAGTTTTTGGATCGGCAACAAAACTCCCGGCAAAATCCACTTTCACGCGGAAACGGCGCATGAATTCCGGATCAATCTCCTGCAGATCGTAATATTCGTCGCGCGATCCGATTAGGATGATTTTGACGTTCACGTCGACCGCTTCGGGTTCGAGCGCAATCGGCATGTTGGCAGTCAGCGCCGAGCCTGGTTCTTCGATTTGTAGCCGTTTGCTGCGCAAGAAACGCCGCAATTTCATCCATAATTCGCCATCGGTCAGCAAATCGTCCAGGTGTAGCATGAGAAACCCGCCATGCGCTTTGAGCAAGCTGCCCGCGCGGATGCGCATGAAATCGGTTCTGAGCTTGCCGCTTTCGAATTGATAATCAATGCTGCCGAACAATGCGTAGGTGGAAGGGTTGTCTTCAACGATGACGGGTGCGCCTTGCAAATCCGCGTTATCGACCGCCAGATTGACCTGATAGCGCGAGAAAGCTTGATTCAGCTCCGCTTGCTGCTTTTCCTCGTCGCCATTTTCAGAGCCGAACAGCGATAGATTGTCGAGAATATCCGCCGCAACTTGTTCAAAGTATGTTGCCAATCGCTCTTGTTGTTTTATCGGCTTTTGCACGCTATCGTGAATTTTCTTCAGCGTCACATTCAATAGCGGTTGCACGATCTGGCGTTGCAAGGCGATTAGTGCGCTCTGTTTTTCTTTTTCGATGCGCTTGAATTCTTCAAAATAAAGCACAATCTCATCGCGTAACGCTTCTTCGGCTTGCTCGATTTCGGTTCTGCGTGTCTTGGGCAGCTTCAGCAAATTTTCCGCTGTTAGGATTTCGCCTTTTTCATCCAGCAACGTAAACACGACTTGCTCGTCTTCGCGATGGATGGTGAAATGTAGCGAATCGGCAAATTTATCCAGCTTGGCATAAGCTTGTCCCGCTTCCGTTCTGAACTTTTTCTCGACACGATCGCTTTTTAGCTTGAAGTCCTGCCCGCTTAAGCATTGCGTGATTTCCGCAGGTAGTGTTTTCGCCAGCTCCAGCAGCGATTGCCGCAAAACACGACCCTGACCGGGCGGCAGTTGCAATGCCAAAGGCTTCTCGGGGGCGACAAAATTATACAGATAACATAAATCCGGTGGTGCCGGTTGATCGGCCGCTGCGGCAATCATCGCTTGATGCAGTAGGGAGGTTCGTCCCGACCCCGCTTCACCCAGTACAAACAAATGGTAGTCCGCCTGCATCATGCCGAGGCCGAAATGCGCGGCCACTTGCGCGCTTCCCTGGCCGATCCAGGATAGCGGATGTTGCGATAATTCGGAAGTATCGGAGAATCCCAGTGTATCCGGGTCGATGGTAATGCGTAATTGGGAAGAGGTTAACGATTGAGTCGACATGTTTGGGTTAATAACTGTACAGCGATGAATTTCGCCGGTGGCGGGTATTGTACCTATTTAACGGTTAGTGCGTCAGGGAGTCCGTGCGATTGCAAATCTAAATAGCGATAGCAGTATCGATTAGGAGTTACCGGGAGATGCGGCTTTACTCATGCAGGCCACAAAGTTTCCAGTCTTGGGATAAGCACTATCCCGACCAGCAGCATGCCAATCAATGCAGCGCTCCAGGTACCAACCTAGCGCGATGAAAATCAGAATATTGATAATAGTATCTTGAGAGAATCAATCGAATCGACGAATAGCAAGACCGATTTAATGGTAATAGCCGCACCGAACTCGATCCCGAAATAGTAAGATTCAGAAAGGCGACGATAGAGGCCGTTCGATGTGGTGTACGCTCGTTTTCGCCGTTTGACATAAAATCCTACACAATGATAACCGATAAGAATCTTAGTGGTATCACCAATCTTGAAGCAAGCAAAGCCTATAAAAAACGAAAATATCGAATGCGTTGGAGCGATGACAGGGGTGCTGCGAAATGTTTTAAGGAAGCTACGATGGAAATCAGGTAGATAGCTTTGTTTTAATCAATGCGGATACTTTGGCCATATCTGCGCGTCCAGAAAGCTGCGGCTTTAGTATTGCCATGACTTTGCACATTGCTTGCATGCCGTGTGCCTCCGATGTGGAAATCGCTGCTGTAACCAGTGCATTGATTTCGTCGTCCGTCAGCGCTTGCGGCATATAGACGCTCAAAATGGCCACTTCGTCTTTTTCGGTATCGGCTAAATCAAAACGCTGCGCAGCTTCGTATTGTGTAATGGAGTCCTTGCGTTGCTTGAGCATTTTCTCAATTACCGCAACGATTTCCGCATCGTCCAATACGATGCGTTCGTCGACTTCACGCTGCTTGATCGCCGCCTGCAGTAAGCGAATGGTATCGCGCTGCTTGGTGTTGCCCGTGCGCATTGCTGCTTTCATGTCGTCGGTGATTTTCTGCTTAAAACTCATGGTAATAGGTGCAACGAACTGCGAGATTGATTTGACGGATACTGCCGGACTCGATGTCGTCGAGCGCAAACATCCGCTCGTCGCTTCTAGTCCGGCGGTTATGACTGATCAATAAAGTTTAGGCGGTAGCAATTGACTGCGCAAACGCTTGTAATTACGTTTAACGGCTGCTGCCAGTTTGCGCTTTCGTTCCGCAGTCGGTTTTTCGTAAAACTCGCGCGCGCGCAATTCTGTCAATATCCCCGTTTTTTCTATAGAACGTTTAAAGCGACGCATTGCTACTTCAAATGGTTCATTTTCCTTAACTTTAATAGTCGTCATTACAGGCAAAACCCTCTTTGGTTAGTTGATAATCGATAAAATATTTCCAGGACACTCAAATAAATGCCAAGGCATAACAAAAGCCGGGAATTCTAACATGAGTAATCTTGTTATTAAAGAGAAATTTACAGTGCTGGATAGGAGAAAGCTTTTTTGGTGGCCTGTCGCAAATGGCATGCTTATTGGGATTTTCTGGCATTCATCGCAACAAAAATTCCACCCGGCTGCCTTGTTTTTGATTGTTCTCTTTGCCCTCATGGACGCCGACAATGAAAATACGCTCACCCGGTACTTCTCCGTGCTCGATTAACCAGTTGCGTGCAGCGATGGCGCGATTTTCCGCAAGCGCTTTCAAGTCGTTGTCGGTAATCGCGATATTTGTGAGTATCAATCGCTCCATTTCATCGCCGGGTAGGTTTTTGGCAATGCCGATCATATTTCTGGGTTTATCGAAAGTTTCCTTTTCATAGGCAATCTTAAGATATTGATCGTATTCCTTCCGGGATAACGTAATATCTTCCAGCGCACCGTCGGCGATGTTCCGATCCGCATCGTCGATGAGTTTTTGTGTCTTTACTTTGTTTTGCAGCATTGCCAATTTCAAACCGTCCCGATCCAGATTTTGATCGTAATGTCCGATGACTTCCAGGTTCAGCGATGGGCGATCGTCAAGAACCTTGGCCAGTGTGTGCAATCGTTCGGTGGATTCCGCTTCGATGTTAAAGAATCCCGGAATAAAAGTGATTTCGGATAATTCCTCTCCCCCTTCAAGTACGGAGCCGAGTAGCGCAAACGGCGATGTAACGGCTTTGCTAATTAGATTGACGAATGCCGTGAAAACGATGTCGCCAAGATTGAATTGCGGATCGTAGAGAGATCCTTGCAACGGCAAGCGGATATCGATTTCCCCTCGCCGGTTTTTTAGTAACGAAATCGCGAGACTCAGCGGCAGCGAAGTTGAGTTTTCGCTTTCCGCTGTATTACCGAGCGTGAATTGATCCAGGAAGATTTTGTTGTCCGCTGTCAATGTGCCGTTTTCGACATGATAATACACGTCGGCTGAGAGTTTTCCTTTCTCGATTTCATAGCCGATATACTTAGCGGAATAAGGGCTTAGCGGCGGCAAATCGATGCCCTTTACCTTAACTGCGATATCCAGCCATAACTCGGCACCGAAAGGATCGATGTCGCCTTTGATTTGTAATGGAGCGGTTTTGTCCAGTGCGCCTACGATATCGATTGCCCCAGATTTACCAGGATTCAGCGGCCCGATTTGTCCGGATAACCCTGTTAAATTGGCGCGGTAATTCGGTTTGATAAACCGATCTCTAAAGTTGATATTGCCATGCTGCAAAACGATTTTATCGATGTAGACAGGCAATTCCCCTTTCGGTTTTGCAGGTTGTTGGGTTGCATCGGTGCTTGCATCCGGCATATCGTTGCGCCGGACGATTTGCTGAAGATTGAGACCGCCATCCGGTAAAATGGCCAAGCGTGCAAAGTAATCGTGCAAACCGATAGTTTTGATATCGATACGTAACGGTTCGTTGACGAAACGAATGGCGCTGATTTCGAGTTTTTTCCAGCGCAACAAATTCTGGGAATTGTTGGCATCCAGCATATTGAAGTTTGCTAGTGTACCTTGCCCGTTCACTGCAATTTTTACCGGCTCGCCATGAATTTTGATTTGACCGTTAAATGAAACATCGCCGCTGGCCAACGACGCATTCAATTTATCCTTTGCCCAGCCTTGTAGCGGCACGATATCTACGGCATTCAGGGTCGCGGTTAAATCCGCGACCAATGGATTCCATGCCAATGCACCTGTGGCTTTAATGGTACCTTTTCGATTGATGCGTGCTTGCAATGCCATATTCAGCGGTTCGGCACCTGTCGGATCGATATCAGTCAATGTCAAATCCAATTCATCCACGGCCATCGGCACTGTTTTCTTCATCGTGAGATCTTCGTAATACAGTGCCGCCGATTTGAGATGGATGCGGCTGATTTTTGTGATCCAGGAGGTGTTATTCGCAGTGCCGGTTTCGGTTTTTGCTGCGCTGACCGTACTAGTGGATGGTGCTATCGGTGTTGTCGAATCGAACAGTCGCAACCAATCGATATTGCCGTCGGCACCTCGCTGCAAAGTGGCGCGCAACCGATCTGCCGTTATTTCGCCGATGGCAAATTGTCGTTTTACAGGATTGATCGTGATCGTATCGATCACCAGTTTGTTGAGCGCGGCGACCGGCTCTTGCTCGCCGATACGTGTTAATGCAAGCTTATTCAGCTCAAGCCCGATTTGCGACGGCTTGGTGCCGGTCAAATCGATCTGAGGCAATGTCAATGCCAGTTGTTGCAAACTGACTTGATAGGGCGCCGCTACCGCATTATTTCCGATAGCAAGCCGATGTATTGCAGCGTTCCCCGTCAATGCAATATCCGGTGCTTGACCGGATTGCTGTATAAAAGCAAGCTGCAAATCGCTGCTTAATTGCCCGGAAAGCAGTGCAATTCCTTCTGGCAAAGCAATGTGGCGATTAAATCGTGTCACATCGATCCGATCCAATTTAACAACCAGCGTCGCTTCTTGATTTTCGGCAAATATGTGCAGCTTGCCGTCCAATGAGAAAGGCGCATCGT
>JALRCN010000095.1 GCA_023257295.1 Nitrosomonas sp.
ATGCCCCCCGCATGTTTCGTATCGACCCGGCCACAAAACAATGCGACACGCTCGGATGTGCCGCCCGGACTGACCAAGAAATCATACCAAGGAATCAAATCGGTAACAGTGCAATTGGCTTCTTCCATACTTTCCCGCTTAACCACACCTTCCGCCGTTTCGCCGGATTCGATCATGCCCGCTACGATTTCGAGCAACCACGGCCCGCCGGGCGCATCGAGCGCACCGGCGCGGAATTGTTCGATCAAAATCACTTCGTCGCGGATGGGATCGTAAGGTAAAACGGCAGCAGCATGCCCGCGCTCGAAAATTTCCCGCGACAATTCAGAACTCCATTGTCCGTTGAATAATCGATGCCGCAATCGATAGCGCGCTATCCGAAAGAAGCCTTGATAACAAGTTTCCTTTTCGATCACTTCCACATCGGTATCAATCATCGTTCGTATCGTCCTTGTCGAGTGCGATATCTTCATCGAGATCGTCATCGAAATTGCTTTTCTCATTGTCAACCGCATCAATGATTTCCGCCAAATGACTATGCGGAATCAATTTGTTATCGATTTCATCGTCTTCGATATTGTCCACAGGATAGATATCATCTTCATCATCAAAAGAAAGTTCTTTGTGAGTCACAATAACCTCCAGCTAACGTGGTTGGGAATAATGCAATGATATTAAACCAGATAGCCTGCCTATGTCATTCCGAATGCGGCAAAGAGCCTCCGGTAATCGGCGCAATGGATTTTTATTTGACTAGGGTTTAGTATGGTCATTCTTCCGTCGAAGAAGGTTGATGAAAGGGTAAGAAAGCTTCTCTTAACAAGTTTTCGATGAATGACAAATATCGCCCCCGATAATTTACGGCGATTCACCGTTGGGGATTTGAGATTGCGGGGAATGGCATCGCACAATTACAGCACTGGAATAGCAAGCCATGAAGTTGAAGTTCACTAAAATGCACGGTCTGGGCAACGATTTTGTCGTGCTGGACGGCATCAATCAGAAGATCGATTTGGATCGGCAGCAAATCCGCACATTGGCGGACCGGCACTTCGGCATTGGCTGCGATCAGCTATTATTGGTTGAAGAAGCCGAAGGGACGGCGGATTTTCGTTATCGCATTTTTAACGCCGATGGCGGTGAAGTGGAGCAATGCGGCAACGGTGCGCGTTGTTTTGTTCGCTATGTGCATGAGCATGGTTTGACGCATAAAAATGAAATTCGCATTGAAACGCTCAGTGGCGTAATATCGCCGAAACTGGAAGTGAACGGCAATGTGACCGTTAACATGGGAAAGCCGCAATTTGAGCCGGATGAGATTCCATTCATTGCGGAAAAACTCGAATTGACGTATTCGCTTGAAATACAAGGCAGGCTGGTTACAATAAGCGTGGTATCAATGGGGAATCCGCATGCGGTTTTGCTGGTACAAAGCGTCGATACTGCACCGGTCGAGGTCGACGGCGCTTTGATCGAAGTTCATCCCCGTTTTCCCAAAAAGGTAAATGTCGGTTTCATGCAAATTGTCGATCGCAGCCGCATCAGGTTGCGCGTTTTCGAACGCGGCGCGGGCGAAACGTTGGCATGCGGGACGGGTGCTTGTGCCGCCGTGGTGGTCGGTATACGCTTAGGATTGCTGGATCGCCAAGTTACGGTGAGCACGCGCGGCGGTGAATTGACGATCAATTGGGATGGAAACGATGCGCCCGTTTGGATGACCGGCCCGGCTGTGACGGTATTTGAGGGTGAAATAAATTTGTAACTTATCAAGGAATAACGATGAAACCTGAAGACGTTGCGCAATATTTGCAAGAGCATCCGCAATTCTTTAACGAGTATGCCGACTTATTGGCGGACATTCAGATTTCCCATCCGCAGGATGATAAAGTGATTTCTCTCAATGAGCGTCAAATCATATCGCTGCGCGATCGGAATCGAGTATTGCAGGAAAAGTTGCTCGAATTGATCAGTTTCGGCGAGGAAAATGATGCGATCGGAGAGAAAATGCATCGATTGACGATTGCGCTGCTTTCCGTTTCCAATCTGGATGAATTATTCAGCGCGCTGTATTTCAGCTTGAAGGAAGATTTTGCGGTACCGTTTGTGGCCATGCGTTTTTGGAGCGTGTTTGGCGAAGGTAAGAATAACGTGGAATTCGCGCCAGTCGGTAAAGACGTGCAAGACATCGCCGATAGCCTGGCTCAGCCGTATTGCGGCAATCACGTTGCAAATGAAATCAAGCAGTGGTTCGGCGACGACGCCGAGTATCTCAATTCATTTGCGATGATTCCTCTGAGCACCGTGCAAACAATCGGATTGATCGTGCTTGGCAGCCCGGACGGAGAGCGGTTTTATCCGGAAATGGGTACACTGCACTTGAAGCGATTGGGCGAATTGATGTGTACTAGCTTAACACGCTACGATCAGGGCGAAACGGTCGGAGAGATAGCGGTTCGCGATCGTAATCAATGAATGAGCATCCCGATTCGCTTGCTGCGGCATTCATTCACTATCTAACCAATGAGCGGCGGTTGTCGCCGCTGACTATCGAAAGCTACACGCGCGACATCCGATTGTTGCTACGCCATCTCGATCAAGGCGATTTGCAACAGGTGCAACTGCCCCATATCCGCCTCGTTATCGTACAACTTCATAGTAAAGGTCTTTCCGGTAGAAGTCTCTCTCGGATATTGTCGACATGGCGCAGCTTTTACAAGTATTTAATCCACAGACACCGTTTCCAGCATAATCCTTGTATCGGCATCCGAGTACCTAAGTCGTCGCATAAATTGCCCAATGCATTGTCACCTGACGAAGCGACGCAATTGTTGCAATTCTCGATTGATAGTTTGTTGGCGGCGAGAGACAGTGCGATGTTTGAGCTGTTTTATTCTTCCGGTCTGCGGTTGGCCGAATTGACGCAACTCAAACCCGGCGACGTCGATTTTGCCGAAGAGACGGTCAGGGTGATGGGAAAAGGCGGCAAGGCGCGTATCGTTCCGGTCGGCAAGTTTGCGCTCGAAGCGTTGACACGCTGGCTTGAGCGACGCTCGCAGATCGTCAAGTCGGATGTAACGGCGCTGTTTTTATCGCAACGCGGCACTGCCATCAGCATGCGAACCGTTAGCCATCGTCTGAAAGAACGCGCCCAGCGGCAAGGCATTCATCAGAATGTACATCCGCATATTTTGCGGCATTCATTTGCCTCTCATTTGCTGCAATCCAGCGGCGATTTGCGTGCCGTGCAAGAGCTGTTGGGGCACGCGCATATCACATCCACGCAGGTTTATACCCATTTGGATTTTCAGCATCTCACCAAAGTGTACGATACCGCGCATCCGAGGGCGAAAAAGAAAAGCTAGGAAATGCTGATTTATTGACTGTCCGAGAATAGCGATCGCAGCGAGGGGAAGCTATTTTGAGGCAAGCGCTCAAGCGCTTCAAACCAAATCCCCATGTTTTATGCGCTATAATGTTTTTCTTTGTAATCAAGTAAGC
>JALRCN010000069.1 GCA_023257295.1 Nitrosomonas sp.
AGAAACCGAATTTCGTTTTAATCATCGTCGTGATAATCTTTATCTTGCCGTTCTCAAATTATTACGCCTAAACCCGCTTTAACTTCCTAAGACCCATTTTTTATATTAACCTAAACTTTCAGTACCTGCGGTCGTAAAAGCAACAGGAAGATAAGAGCCGCGCGAAGTAAATTAATTAACTACAGAGATATTATAGAAATTGAAGCAGCAAAATACAGTTATTTACGGAGAGAATAATGCCTGACAAAAATTTAAAATTCTTAGTTGTGGATGATTTTTCTACCATGCGTAGAATTGTTCGCAATCTGTTAAAAGAACTTGGATTTGTCAATGTCGACGAGGCTGAGGACGGCGCAGTTGCGTTGCGCAAGCTACAAGACGGCAATTTTGATTTCATCGTTTCCGATTGGAACATGCCGAATATGGATGGGTTGACCATGCTGCAAAACGTACGCGCCAATGCTGCACTGAAAAACATCCCAGTGCTGATGGTTACTGCGGAAGCAAAAAAAGAGAACATCGTCGCTGCCGCTCAAGCCGGTGCCAGCGGTTATATCGTTAAACCATTCACTGCTGCCGTACTGGAAGAAAAGCTGAATAAAATCTTTCAAAACATGGAAGCTAAAATCGCTGTTAAAGCCTAATCTTTTTCATAATCTTACGGTAGGTTCAATATGAGCACAAAACGTCTTATGAAAGCAAAGCTGGATGAATCCGAAAAACCTTTAGCTTCCACCAATGCTAAAAAGTCGATTCAATTGGCAGAAACAACCCAGATTTCCATTCCCAGTGAAATTACAACTGATGAATCGGCTGCAGTCGATAAGAAAGTAATCGATCAGATTGGGCAATTGACACGAAATTTGCACGACAGTTTACGCGATCTTGGATATGACAGGCGACTCGAAGCGATTGCATCCGAGGTTCCAGGAGCACAAGACAAATTAGCCTACGTGGCAACAAAAACCGAGCAAGCAGCCGAGCGCACACTGAACGCCACTGAAATTGCAATGCCGATTCAAGAAAAACTCTCAAACGACGCCACTCGTTTATCCGAGCAATGGAAGCAAGCACTTGAAACGCAACGGGCTAATCCGGACACTGAAATATTCAAAACGTTGCTCATCGATACGCTGCAGTATCTCGACAAAGTTCCCGAGCAAACAGGGACGACCAACGCACAATTAATGGAAATTATGATGGCGCAGGATTTTCAGGATCTGACTGGCCAGGTTATCAAGAAAGTTACCCATATGGTGCAAAGCCTGGAGAGAGATCTGCTCGATTTATTGCTTGCCAACGTTCCTACTAAGAAAGAATCCGGCGAAGAGGAAGGGCTCATGAACGGACCGGTCACAAATCCGGAAAAGAGAACCGATGTGGTTTGCAATCAAGATCAGGTCGACGATTTATTGGCAAGCCTCGGTTTCTAAAGTATGTAGCTTTATTATCATCACACTTACCAAAAATACCTCCGCAGTAACCGGGGGTATTTTTTTAATCTCTCCGAACAAATTCGACCGCTTACCGCAAATATCTCAAGAACCAATCTGCCGCATGCGATGCAGCTTGTTCCAAGGTACCCGGTTCTTCAAATAAATGAGTCGCCCCTGGTACCAGTATCAATTCTTTCTCGCATCTCATCAATGCAAAAGCGCGCTCATTCAATTCGATTACACCATAATCATTGCCGCCGACGATAAGCAATGTTGGCGTGGCCACTTGACTTAAAGCCGGGATACCGGCCAAATCTGGGCGTCCGCCTCGGGACACGACGGCTGAAACAATCCGATTCATTTTTGCCGCAGCCTGCAATGCCGCAGCCGCACCCGTGCTAGCGCCGAAATAACCGATTTTCAATGTCCTTGTTTCCGTATTGGCCAGCAACCAAGCTGTAGCAGCAAGTAAACGCTGCGTTAACAATCCGATATCAAATCGCATTTCATAATCTTGATCTTCTTCATGTGTCAGAAAATCAAACAACAAGGTACCGATACCTCGCTGCTGCAGCATTTTGGCGACATAAGTATTGCGAGGGCTAAAGCGACTACTACCGCTGCCATGAGCAAACAATACCACGCCTGCCGCATCGGGCGGCAGTATCAACTCCCCGTCGAGTTCGACAGAACCGGCCGGTATTTGAACCATTGTCATGCGGAAGCCCCAATCCGCACCGGGATGCGCTGCCTGCCGAATTGGCCAACAAATCGCTCGTAGCGAGCCTGCAATCATTGCATTGCAATTTTCACAACGACCGCCCTCGGTCAAATGGTATTGCTTAATCTCATACCAGTCGCGTACGATTAATTCGCTGCCGCACGACGGACAGCGGGTGGTATCGCCCGCAACATGATGTACATTGCCGGTATACACATAGGACAATCCAGCATCCAACGCAATTTTGCGTGCCCCGATCAACGTTTCAATTGGCGTAGACGGTATATCGTCTAATTTGTAATCCGGGTGAAACGCACTGAAATGCAACGGTACATCGGTACCCAGTTCTTTGACGATCCAATCGCACATCGCACCAATCTCCTGGCTTGAATCGTTTAATCCCGGAATCAGTAACGTCGTCAACTCGAACCACACATCGGTTTCATGCTTCAGATGTAAGAATTTCTAGCGTTGTTTACAGTATTTGGGAGAATGCTGTAGATGAACATACATAAACGCACCCGCTTAACTTTACTGGATCGTCAGGAAATCTG
>JALRCN010000194.1 GCA_023257295.1 Nitrosomonas sp.
CTTATAATTTTGAAAAAAAACTTAAGGAGAAAAATCAAATCACGATAGATTACAATTCGAACAAGCAAGTCAAAACGTTCTCGACTTGGTGAAAAAACTGTCCGTTAAAATGGGACAACTCCAGTTGAAATAGCGCCGACGAGCAGCACAAATGTTTGCACTGATAGGATGCCAATCTCTGTATCACAACTCCTCGGCAAAAATTATATCCCACACAAAATTTCAATCAAATCATGTCCGTACTTATCCAGCTTGCGCACCCCGACACCCGTTACCTGACGCAAATCGTCTTCGGTCTGCGGGCGTAGCCGCACCAATTCCAGTAACGTGCTGTCATGAAAGATGACATAAGCCGGGACGCCGTGCTCTTTTGCGATTTTGGCCCGCCAGACGCGCAACTGTTCCCACAGCGCCCGTTCGTTGTCATCGAATGCTTTTAATTCAACCGCTTGCCGTTTGTCAGATAACCGCTCCGGCTTCGATTGCTGGCGCAGCAGAACCGGTTGTTGGCCTTTAAGGATGGCCCGGCTGGCTTCGGTGAGGTGCAATGCGCCGTGGCCTTCGCTATCGGTGGTTAGCAATCCTAACGCCACAATCTGACGGAATACCGCACGCCAGTTCTTTTCCGGCAAATCCTTGCCGATACCGAAGGTGCTGATTCTATCGTGATGCCATTCTTTGACACGGTCGGTTAGATTGCCGCGCAGCACATCGATCAAATGCCCTGCACCGAACGTTTGCCCGGTGCGGTAAACGCAGGACAAGGCCTTTTGCACTTCGATAGTCGCATCCCACACTTTCGGCGGATTGAGGCAAATATCGCAATTTCCGCACGACTGCGCTGTAACCGCTTCGCCGAAATAACTCAGCATGCGCATACGGCGGCAAGTAATGGTTTCGCAAAGAGACAACATCGCTTCCAATTTGCGCGTCGCCACTTGCTTGAATTTGGCATGGGCTTCGGATTCTTCAATCATGCGCCGTTGCTGAATCACATCGCCCAAACCGTACACCATCCAAGCATTGGCCGCTTGCCCGTCGCGACCGGCACGACCGGTTTCCTGATAATACCCTTCGACGCTCTTGGGCAAATCCAAATGCGCGACAAAACGCACGTCGGGCTTATCGATTCCCATGCCGAATGCAATCGTCGCCACCATGATTACACCATCTTCGCGCAAAAATTTTTCCTGATTGAGGCTGCGATCCTGCATGTCCATTCCGGCGTGGTAGGCGACTGCGCGCAAACCTTGCTCAGCCAGCCAAGCCGCCGTTTCTTCCACTTTTTTACGCGAAAGGCAATAAACAATACCGGCATCGGCGGGGTGTTCCGCTTGAATGAAAGCCAGCAATTGCGAGCGGCTATTGGTTTTGTCGACAATTTGATAACGAATGTTCGGTCGATCGAAGCTGGAAACGAACACTCTGGCCGTATTCAGTCCTAAACGCTCGATGATTTCCTGGCGCGTTTCCATATCCGCCGTCGCCGTCAATGCGATGCGCGGCACTTGCGGGAAACGCTCGTGCAGCACCGATAACTGTATATATTCCGGGCGGAAATCGTGTCCCCATTGCGATACGCAATGCGCCTCGTCAATTGCAAACAGAGCAATCGGCACGTGTGAAATCAAATTCAGGAATCGCGCGGTCAATAAGCGTTCAGGCGCGACGTAGAGCAAATCGCATTCACCCGCCAGCAGATTTTGCTCAACCGCCGTCGCTTCTTGCAGCGACAGCGACGAATTCAGCACCGCCGCGCTGACGCCAAGCTCGTGCAGCGCAGTCACTTGGTTTTGCATCAACGCAATCAACGGCGATACGACAATCGCAACGCCATCGCGCAATAACGCTGGAATCTGATAACACAACGACTTGCCGCCGCCGGTCGGCATCAATACCAGGCAATCGCCGCCTTGCGTAAGATGCGCGATCACCTCCGCTTGTTGTCCGCGAAAGGCGGGATAACCAAAGATTTCTTTTAAAATATGGAGTGCTTCGGACATTCAGGATACTGCGATTGGCTGGTGTATTTTGAAAAAAATTCTGTCGGATCGTAAAGACTGGAACCGCGATAGTACAGTAGAATGTACACCCTGACACTGACAAGTTATAACTAGCCACCCGATTTGATTGCCGACCTTATGCGGGGTTTCAAATTATTCAGGATGTTGTGCTGGTATAATGCTTTCCTAACGATTTTTTGTTAATACAATTTGCGACGTAAGTCTGGAGAAATAAATATGGTGGTAGCCGATGTTTTGAAATTGATTCAAGACAATGACGTTAAATTTGTTGATTTGCGCTTTACCGACACCAACGGAAAAGAACATCACGTAACCGTCCCCGCGCATACTTTCGACGCCGACAAATTTGAAGACGGCCATCCGTTCGACGGCTCGTCAATCGGCGGCTGGAAAGGCATTCAAGCATCCGATATGTTGTTGATCCCGGATCCCGGTACCGCCAATATGGACCCGTTCATGGACGAGTCGACATTGCTGCTCACCTGCGACGTGGTCGAACCCGCCGACGGCAAAGGCTACAGCCGCGATCCCCGTTCGTTGGCCAAGCGCGCCGAAATTTACTTGAAATCAACCGGAATCGGCGATGTAGCGTATTTCGGCCCAGAACCCGAGTTTTTCATTTTCGATTCGGTGCGCTGGCATACCGGCATGTCCGGCTGCTCGGTCAAAATCGAATCCGAGGAAGCTGCGTGGAGTTCCATCATTAAATACGAAAGCGGCAACATCGGCCATCGTCCGGCGATCAAAGGTGGGTATTTCCCGGTACCGCCGGTCGATTCGTTCCAGGATATCCGCTCCGCGATGTGTTTAACGCTCGAAGAAATGGGTGTCGGCGTCGAGGTGCATCACCACGAAGTCGCCACCGCCGGGCAATGCGAAATCGGCACGCGCTTCAACAGCCTGGTCAAACGCGCCGACTGGAACCAAATTCTCAAATATGTGGTGCACAATGTCGCGCATTCATACGGCAAAACAGCAACCTTTATGCCCAAGCCGATCGTGGGCGACAACGGCTCCGGCATGCATGTACACCAATCGATTTGGAAAGACGGCAAAAACCTATTTTCCGGTAACGGCTACGCCGGTTTGTCCGAAATCGCGCTATATTATATCGGTGGCATTTTGAAGCACGCCAAGGCGCTCAATGCGATTTGCAACCCGAGCACCAATTCCTATAAGCGTTTGGTTGCCGGATTCGAAGCACCGGTAAACCTCGCTTACTCCGCCAGCAACCGCTCGGCGGCAATACGCATCCCGCACACCAGCAGTCCCAAAGGGCGGCGCATTGAAGTACGCTTCCCCGACCCAACCGCGAATCCTTATCTGGCATTTACCGCACTGATGATGGCCGGTCTCGACGGCATTCAAAACAAAATCCATCCCGGCGATCCGATGGACAAAAACCTCTACGATTTGCCGCCGGAAGAAGCGGCCAAGGTGCCGAACGCCTGCGGATCGTTAGACGAAGCACTCAATTGCCTGGATAAAGACCGCGACTTCCTGATTCGCGGCGGCGTGTTTTCCAATGACATGATCGATGCCTATATCCAACTCAAGATGGATGAAGTTACTTTATTGCGCACCACCACGCATCCGGTTGAATTTGATATGTACTACAGCCTGTAAAGGGAACGCTGAAAATTCAGCGAGCAAGATGAGACGCAAGGCGGATGGAGTACAGAAAATGATATATATTGTATTGATATGCGAATTTTCGAGCACCATCCGACGCAGCGGATTGCTTGCGCAGTCAATTATTCAGCGTTTCCCGTAGTCGATTTTGGCAACAAACCGTCGAGGGAACGCATAAACAACAATAAGTAGGATTTATCGGCTTTTTTCACGCTTTTCATACGCGAAATCATTGATAGACTTAACAATGCGGTAATTTTTATCAACCCTCTTCGATAACGATATGAAAAAAGAAACGCTCATTATTTTATTGTTGGCAATATCGGCAAGCCTTTCTTTTCAAGCAGCCGCCGGGCCGGACATCTATAAGCATGTTGATAAAGACGGCAATATCACTTTTACCAACCGCCACATTCCGAATGCGGAAAAAATATCATTGGCTTCGTATTCTCGAACACCGTCATCTAGCAAAACCAGCGTTAATACCTCAAAACCAAGCACTGCGGCACAGAAAGAACGCAACCTGTCGCGCCGCACCATCCTGGAAAACGAGCTACTGACCGAAGAGCAGCTGTTTACCGACACACAACGCCTCCTGCAACAATTCGCAAACGAACCGGGGGCAGAAAACCATCAAGAAAAAGCCGTGCGGCTCAGAAACAAATTATTCCAGCACCAACGCAATATATCGGCACTGAAAAAAGAGCTTACCAGACTCTGATTGCAAACAACGAACACGGATAGTGCCATGAAGAATAACTACTTCCTATCTTTTTTCCTGCTGCTTTTTTCATTACCGGTACTAGCCAATGTCTATAAGCATGTCGACGAACACGGCAACGTCACCTATTCCAATATGCCCTCCGATAATGCCAAACGCATCGATTTGCCGTCGATTATCGTCGTCCCCTCTGTCGATTCCGGCGATATCGAAGAGCGCATCAGCAAACGCAGAGAATCGTTAAAACTCGAAGAACAACGCGAAAAACTGCAGGGCAAAATATCGGAAGAAGAAAAACGCCTGAATGAAGTAAAAGACGAATACAAAGACGGCACCCCAGATCGCCTCGGCAGCGAACGCAATTACCAGCGCTATCTCGACCGTGTCGAACGGCTGAAAACAGACATCCAAATCCGCGAGAAGAACTTAAGCATCCTGCGCGAAGAACTGAATTGTAAGAAATCTCAGGGTTGTTTACAGAGAGGTTGATTAAAATAAGCGTTGAGTATTTCATAAGGAGTAGCATTATTCAAACCCTTATGAGGTTTGACGGTATTGTAGAAGTTAATGAAACGAGCAAGCTG
>JALRCN010000233.1 GCA_023257295.1 Nitrosomonas sp.
CAAAAAATGGGGCGATCCAGGTCAAAATCGGGCGAATTATTGCAATATTCTATGATTACTTGGGTTAGTCTCTACTGCGCGATGAATTAATCAGTGTTTCCCTAATCCTGTAACGGCATTAATCGTTCCCGCGATTTTGCCTTCGGAAAGTTCGCTGTCTTGGTTATCGCTCATCTATCTTCCGAGAAACCCAACTATAATTAAACATCCAAAATGACACAATATATTACATTACCAATAAAATCTAATACGGTATTATCCATAGCATTCCCTTATATCCCAAATTGATTGATCGAATCAGCCGTCATCGCATTAAACTTGCTTAAATCCGCAATCGCGAAGAAATTCATAGAAAACAACCGCGACAATCAACGGCGCTCACGTACCTTCCATCGCAGCCACACGCGCAGTTTCCTGAAAGTTTCCGCGTCGATGCCGTCCGGCAATATCGCGATGCTGCGCGAAAAAAACCTTCCTTCCGGCTGGTACAGAATCACGGTCAAATAAGGTGCTGCGAAAGTACCGCCTTGCACCGCGCCGATCACGGTCTCACCCGAGCAGAGCGTCGCGGCGCATCGTCCATCTTCGGCTAATTTGAACGTTGCCACCGCTCGGCGCGCCGTCAGCAAGGCGTCTTGGCGCAAATAATAGATCAAACTGGCGATCAGTAACGCCGTTAGCGCCGCTTTTGACCAAAGCGATATCGTCAGCGGCCATAATAATCCGAACGAAACCAGATGCATCGCGCATAATATTGCGGCAAGGCAACGGGAAGGCTGGCGCTGAACGATCAAAATGGATTTACTGTTCATGAATCATTCCCTAAAATTATTTCCATTTTTATGACAATCCAGTATGAACTCAGCTTGGCAAACATATTTGCGCGATCGTTGCGCCATTATTGAAAACCATGTCGTTACACATTTCGGCAATATCGCTGCGGAAAGAAGTGCGGCGGCACAGGAAACCATTATCGCCGATCTGTCGCCATTCGGTTTGATTCGCTTTTCCGGCAACGATGCCGCAGCTTTCTTGCAAAGCCAGCTCAGTTGCGATGTGCAGGAAATCGATGCGCAAACGATGCGATACGGCAGTTACTGCACGCCCAAAGGCCGCATTCTGGCCAATTTTATGCTATGGCAACATGACGACGGCTTTTTGATGCAACTCCCCGCCAGCTTGCTCGCATCGACACTGAAACGCTTGTCGATGTACGTATTGCGCGCAAAAGTGCAATTAGCGGATGTCAGCGACAAATGGGTGAAAATCGGCGTTGCCGGTACCAGTGCTGCCTCGACGATAGAAAAAACGACGGGAATTGCTTGTTCCGGCAGTCGTGCGTTGCAAGTTTTGCGGGGCGAAACATTTCATATCTGTTGCCTGCAATCCAATCGCATGGAAATAATTACCCCCGCTGCAAATGCACCGTTGCTTTGGCAGCAAATTAGTCAATATGCACAGCCGGTTGGTTCGGGATGCTGGGAATGGCTGACGATTCAAGCCGGAATTCCGGTCATCTTGCCGGATACGCAGGAAGCGTTTATTCCGCAAATGATCAACCTGGATGCATTGGGCGGGGTCAGTTTTAAGAAAGGTTGTTATCCCGGTCAGGAAATCGTCGCGCGCACGCAATACCTTGGCAAGCTCAAGCGCCATATGGTATTAGCGCATATCGACACGGCGGAATCCGTCAACCCCGGCGATTTATTGTACAGTGATGATATGACGGATCAATCCAGCGGCACTATCGTCAACGCGGCACCCGCTCCAGCGGGCGGTGTCGATGTGCTGGCCGTCATTCAACTGAGTAGCCTGGATTCCAGTGAAATTCACTGGCTGTCGCTGCAAGGCCCCCGATTGATCATGAAGCCGTTGCCTTACGAATTGAGCACATCGCTTTGATAGCAGCTTAATTATTCAGCATTTTTAGGATTGTGGTTTTTCCGTAGCTTGATCTTGTTGCTTCGGTGGCTTGGAAAATCGCAGATGCTCAGGCGCATTGGTGCCGCCCGTTACTACAAACGTCATTGCTTCTTCTGCCGTCCAGTCGGTCAGAATCACATCGTCCATCGGTAAAATCTCGATATAACCGGAGGTCGGATTCGGCGAAGTCGGCACGTAAACGGCAGCCAATTGCCTGCCGCTGTCTTTGTCGTACATGATTTTAGTAATAAAACCGACCGCCTTCATTTCGGAAGAAGGAAAACTGATCAGCACAACGCGCTGCCCGGTAACCGGCGGCTGGCTGATCGTATGTAAAAACCGCTTGGTTGCGCCGTAAATCGTTTGCACCAACGGCAATCGCGCCAAAATATTTTCGAACAATCCGATTAATTTCTTGCCGATCACAAAAGATGCCAGCACCCCGATACCGTACAGACAAATAATCGCCAACAATGCGGCAACTCCAATTTGAAAATTGGAATCCAGCAACCAACTGGCTGTTGTGTCGGAGAACGGCCTCACAGCCCGCGCTGTTGCTTTTAATAGCGGATCGCCAACACGCGCCAGGAGCCGCAATAAAAAATCAAACACCAACCAAGTGACCCATAAAGGCGCCACCGTCAAAAACCCGATTAAGATGTAACGGCCAAAATGCGGAGAATGCTTTTTTGGTTCATTATCGCCTGCGATTGTCATACGTTTGATTTGTCCTCAATTTTGCTTGTCTTGCGACGATTGTATTTACCCGAAACTTGTTCATCGATAAACCGGCTATGTTAATATTATTTTTGTCCATGGTCGCCATAAATATCGCAATTAGCGTTTACCGACAGGCGAACGGCGTTATCGATAGAATCAACGAATAAATATATCTGCGCAACACGATGTTGCCCAGGATGCACTTGATAGGAATGTAAAGGGACCGATATGTCACACAACTCGACACAAATAAACAAGTATCTGAAAAGCCTGCAAAAACACTTAGCCGACGAACATCCGGATAATCCGACGCTCGCAAATGCAGTTAAGAGCTTTAGAAAAATGGATTATGTGGGGCATAGCATGGGCTTGCTTAACAAAGACGAGTCCTATGCGACATGCGTGACATGGTGGCCGATGATCGCCGTACTCGGCACTTTTTCCGCTGGAAAATCGACTTTTATCAATTCTTATTTAAATATCCCATTGCAGCGTACCGGAAATCAAGCGGTGGACGACAAATTCACCGTGATTTGCTTCAGCCGCCACAACGAAGCAAAGACACTGCCGGGCATCGCACTCGACGCTGATCCGCGTTTTCCTTTCTTCCAGATCAGCCGCAGCATTGAAGAAATTTCCGAGTCGGGACAAGAACGTATCGATGCTTACTTGCAACTCAAAACCTGCCCATCGGAAAATGTGCGCGGAAAAATTCTAATCGATTCGCCGGGTTTCGATGCAGATAATCAACGCGCATCGACGTTGCGTCTAACCCAACATATCATCAATCTTTCCGATCTCGTATTGGTGTTTTTCGATGCACGCCACCCAGAACCCAAGGCTATGCAAGACACATTGGCATACCTCGTATCGGCCAGCGTTAACCGTGCCGACGCCAATAAATTTCTCTACATTTTGAATCAAATCGACGTCACCGCTCAGGAAGATAATCCGGAAGAGGTTGTATCCGCTTGGCAACGCTCGTTGGCTGAAGTCGGTTTAATCAGCGGGCGGTTTTACCGCACTTACAATCCCAGTGCTGCGGTTCCGATTGCCGATCCGCATATCCGCGAACGTTTCGCTAAAAAACGCGAAGAAGATATGGCCGATATCAACGCACGGATTCATCAAATCGAAGTGGAACGCTCGTACCGCATCGTTGGCAAGCTCGAACAAACCGCAAAAGTCATCAAAAACCAGATCGTCACCAAACTCAACGACATGTTGAGCAAATGGAAAAGCAAAGTCATGCTGTTCGACGGATTGGCATTTGGTACATTGGCGATCATCGCAGGTGCTCTTTTAACCATGACGGAATCTTGGGGCATGCTAAAAACTTTCCCCAATGAAGTGATGCAGAGCGAAACATCCGCAGTGGCAATTGCTGCGTTTTTGCTGATCACTGCCATGTATACGCATTTTTCGATTCGCCGCGCGGTCGCCAATCGTATGCTTAAGAAATTGGCGACCGAATTCAGCAAAGACCCGGATATTTATAAGCAATATATGCAAGCATTCAACAAAAGCACCGCTGCATATCGTCCGATGTTTCTGTCAGGCCCTGCCGGATGGAACGATGTAGCCGAAGACACCATCGATGAAGTGATCAACGAAGCCAACGATTACATCCAAACGCTAAACGACCAATTTACCAATCCTTCCGGAAACGGACAAGAGAATTCTCAAATCAACTCAAATCGTTAGCATCGAATTGACCGGCAAGAAATCCCGCAAACTTTCTTGCCGGTCAAAAGCATAGCCGGAATCCTGAAATATTCCGATTGCCCAAACGACAATTTATTGCCGTCATTTTTTCGTAAAAAGCAATCCTCAAGTTACATTAGAATACCCCTACACGCCGATCTGATTTGGACAAGAATCAGATTAAAGAGTAAAATTCCGAATCTTTATATACCGGCTATTATTTGGAGAAATTTATGTCAGTCTCAATCGATCAAAAAGCACAAGTGGTGCGGGATTTTCAAAGAGCACAGGGCGACACGGGTTCACCGGAAGTTCAGATTGCACTTTTAACAACCCGAATCAACGATTTAATCGGCCACTTCAAAACACATGTTAAAGACCATCATTCCCGTCGCGGATTGTTGCGTATGGTAGGCCGTCGTCGCAAACTGCTTGATTATCTGAAACGCTGCAACAGCGATACCTATCAAAAGCTCATCGAGCGCCTTGGATTGCGTAAGTAATTGTCAATTTGAAGTTATTCTGCAATAACCCAAAGAATGACCATTGATCAAAACAAAATTGCAAAACAACGAACTCGTTTTTAGGCAGATTAGGATCTGGAAGTATTTAACAAAAAAAAGGATTGTTAATTGAAACCAATTAAGAAAAGCATCACCTACGGACGCCATCAACTCACGCTGGAAACCGGCGAAATCGCAAGACAGTCGCATGGCGCCGTAATGGTTACAATGGACGATACTGTAGTACTTGTTACCGTAGTGGGCGCAAAAAACATCAAACCCGGACAAGACTTCTTTCCGCTTACCGTTGATTATCAAGAAAGATCGTATGCTGCCGGCAGGATACCGGGCAGTTTCTTCAAGCGCGAAGGCCGCCCATCCGAGAAAGAAACACTGACCTCGCGATTAATCGACCGCCCTATCCGTCCGCTTTTTCCCGAAGGTTTTTATAACGAAGTACAAATTGTCGCCACCGTATTGTCAGCGGATAACGAAATAGATCCTGATATTCCGTCGATTATCGGTACATCGGCAGCATTGATACTTTCCGGTATTCCGTTCGATGGCCCGTTGGGTGCTGCACGCGTAGGTTACATCAATAACGAATATGTTTTAAATCCAACAACTTCGGAATTAAAAGATACGCGACTTAACTTGGTCGTCGCCGGAACGCAACAAGCCGTTCTGATGGTCGAATCGGAGGCGATGGAACTGTCCGAAGAAATCATGCTAGGTGCGGTTGTTTATGGACACGAACAAATGCAAGTTATCATCAACGCGATTAATGAATTCGCCGATGAAGCGGGCGTTACCGCCTGGGACTGGACAGCACCCGGGAAAGATGTCGCATTTGAGGAAAAAATCGCTGCCATGGCGGAAACCGACTTGCGGCAAGCCTACCAGATAAAGCAAAAACAAACGCGCTCCGATACACTGGAGACCATCAGAGATCGTGTTTCCACAGAATTGGGCGCTGGCACTGAAGAAGGTCCTGAATTACAAAAATTCCTGGAAGCCTTTTTTGCTTTAGAAGCCAAAATTGTCCGCAACCAAATTCTCGATGGCGAACCGCGTATCGATGGACGAGGCACTCGCACCGTAAGACCCATTACCGTCCGTAGCGGCGTGCTCCCTCGTACCCATGGTTCGGCATTATTTACACGCGGCGAAACCCAAGCACTCGCCGTAGCGACATTAGGAACGACGCGCGACGAACAAAAAATCGATTCGTTGCAAGGCGACTACAACGAGCGATTCATGTTGCACTATAACATGCCGCCCTACGCCACTGGCGAGACAGGCCGCGTCGGCACTCCAAAACGACGAGAAATCGGTCACGGACGTCTTGCCAAGCGCGCTCTGATCGCCGTATTGCCGACACCGGAAGAATTCGGCTACTCGCTGCGTGTCGTTTCGGAAATTACCGAATCGAATGGCTCCAGTTCCATGGCTTCCGTTTGCGGCGGCTGCCTGGCATTGATGGATGCAGGCGTTCCATTAAAAGGTCACGTTGCCGGTATAGCGATGGGATTGATCAAGGAAGGCAACCGCTTTGCGGTATTGACCGACATTCTTGGCGACGAAGATCATTTGGGCGACATGGATTTCAAAGTAGCCGGTACTGAGAAAGGTATCACTGCATTGCAAATGGACATCAAGATCCAAGGCATCACCAAGGAAATCATGCACGCCGCATTGATTCAAGCCCACGAAGGCCGCATGCACATACTTCAAATTATGAAGCAAGCCATGCCTTCCACACGGGAAGATATTTCCGTGCACGCACCGCGTATTATTAAGCTCAAAATCAATCCGGAAAAGATCCGCGATGTTATCGGCAAAGGCGGCGCTGTTATTCGCGCACTAACCGAAGAAACAGGTACTACGATCGATATTACCGATGACGGGCAAGTCACGATTGCATGCGTCAGTGCGGAAGGCGGCGAGCTTGCCAAGAAGCGCATCGAAGACATTACCGCCGAAGTCGAGGTTGGCAAAACTTACGATGGCATAGTACTCAAGTTGCTCGATTTCGGTGCGATTGTCAGCGTACTCCCCGGCAAAGACGGTTTATTGCATATTTCGCAAATCGCCAACGAACGCGTTAACAACGTTTCCGATCACTTAAGCGAAGGGCAGCAAGTACGAGTCAAGGTACTGGAGGCGGATGACAAGGGAAGGTTGCGATTAAGTATGAAAGCGTTGCTCGCTGCTGACGAAACGAGTGTCGACACGTCATCACAAGAAGAATCATAACAAATTAAGGAAATGCTGATTTGTGGCTGTACAAGCGAATCACTTCGTTGCGCGGTATTTGCTCCCTTGTCTGTCTTGTCGATATGCCTCGGTTGCTGCGCTCCTTGCGCCTCCCTCGTCCTTCATCTCGTTCGCCGAATGAATCAGCGTTCCCTTAAGTTTGCGAATGCATAAAAAACCTGTGATCTTCACAGGTTTTTTATGCAACATCCCTCGGAAAACACAATCCCTACTTGGCAACTTGTCTTTCGCGCATTTCATCCAAGGTCTTACAATCGATACACAAAGTTGCAGTAGGTCGCGCTTCCAGCCGTTTCAATCCAATCTCAATGCCGCAACTGTCGCAATAACCATATTCCCCTGCTTCGATTTTGGCAATAATCTCGTCAATTTTTTTAATTAGCTTACGTTCCCTGTCACGGTTACGCAACTCAAGTGTCATGTCCGATTCCTGGCTGGCGCGATCATTCGGATCGGCAAAAACAGTCGCCTCATCTTGCATCGTATGAACAGCGCGATCAATGTCCTGACCCAGCTCAACTTTCATATCTTCCAATATTTTGCGAAAATGCAATAACTGAGCGGGACTCATATACTCCTCACCCACTTTGGGTTCATAGGGAGTCACTGACTTACTTTGCAGCTCATTTGGCATCTTAAGGCTCCTCTCTTTATTCCAGTAGCAAACTAAAATCGCACACTTTTATCAGAAAAACCATCACAGAACAAGTCATTTATTTCAAAAAATCAAAGCTCATTTTATTCCGAGAAGAAATCGCGAGCTTTATCCATCCACGACTTAGCACGCGGACTATGGCGCGGACCATCTTTTGAACTGATGACCTCCAATTCTTCGAGCAATTCTTTTTGTCGAGCAGTGAGCTTAACCGGCGTTTCAATCACGACATGACATAACAAATCCCCTTTCTCATGACTGCGCACTCCTTTAATGCCTTTACTGCGCAAACGAAAAATTTTTCCTGTTTGTGTTTCCGCTGGTACTTTAATTTTGGCATGCCCTTCAAGGGTAGGAACTTCGATTTCTCCACCTAATGCAGCGGTGGTGAAACTGATTGGAATTTCGCAATGTAAATTATCGCCATCGCGCCGAAAAACCGAATGTGCCGCCAAATGGATAACAACGTACAAATCTCCTGGTGGCCCACCATTTACCCCCGATTCCCCTTCTCCGGAAATGCGAATGCGATCGCCATCATCAACTCCTTCTGGAATCTTGACATTGAGCGTCTTATGCTGCTTGACGCGCCCTGCGCCATGGCACGATGCACAAGGACTGGTAATTATCTTGCCATTGCCCTGGCATTTAGGGCACGTTTGCTGAATCGAGAAAAAACCCTGCTGCATTCTGACTTGACCATGACCATTGCAAGTTGGGCATGTTTTCGGCGAGCTTCCCGACTTGGATCCGCTGCCTTGGCACGAATCGCATTTTTCCATGGTTGGAATGCGAATTTTAGTTTCAGTGCCACGTGCCGCCTGTTCTAATGAAATTTCCAGGTTATAACGCAAATCGGATCCGCGATGAACATTGGAGCGTCCGCCCCGTCCACCGAAAATATCGCCGAAAATATCGCTGAATGCGTCGCCGAACCCCTGCGCCCCGCTGCCTCTACCACCCGCACTGGGATCCACGCCGGCATGGCCAAATTGATCATAGGCTGCGCGCTTGTTCGAGTCGCTCAATACCTCGTAAGCCTCTTTCGCTTCTTTAAACATTTCTTCCGATTTCGCATCGCCTGAATTGCGATCGGGATGATGTTTCATCGCCAGCCCGCGATAAGCTTTTTTGATTGCGGCTTCATCGGCATCGCGGCTGACGCCGAGCACTTGATAGTAATCGCGTTTACTCATATTAACTTCCTGCCAGCATAATAATTTTGTATCGATTAATTTTTAAAAATTCAGGTTTTACTAAACGCCAAAACGCAGAGCGCGGCAGAAGAAACATCTTTTCTTCGCACGGCTCTGCGCTTTGAACGCGATAGAATTACTTCTTGTTCTTAACTTCCTCAAACTCTGCATCAACCACTTCGCCTTCCACCGGCTTCTCGCCTTGATGCGGCGAAGTTCCTGAATCAGGTTGAGCGTGTTGTTGACTCTGTTGATCGCCGCCTTGTTGATACATTTTCTCGGCAAGTTTATGCGCAGCTTCTGTCAATGCTTGCGTTTTTGCATCGATGATATCTTTATTATCGGACTTCAACGCTTCTTCGGCATCTCTCAATGCTGACTCGATTTTGACCTTATCATCGTCGCTTAATTGCTCACCATGCTCTTTCAACGATTTCTTAACCGAATGAATCATCGCATCGCATTGATTGCGGCTGGATACCAATTCCATTGCTTTGTGATCTTCTTCCGCATGCGCTTCCGCATCTTTTACCATGCGTTCGATTTCGTCTTCCGACAAACCGGAGCTTGCTTGGATTTTAATCTTGCTTTCTTTACCAGTTGCCTTATCCTTTGCCGATACATGCAAAATACCGTTAGCGTCGATATCAAATGCCACTTCAATTTGCGGCATGCCACGCGGCGCAGGCGGAATATCGCTCAAATTGAATTGTCCCAGGCTCTTATTGCCGGATGCCATTTCACGCTCGCCTTGCAATACGTGGATCGTAACGGCTGTCTGGCTATCTTCAGCGGTCGAAAACACCTGTTGCGCTTTCGTCGGTATCGTAGTGTTTTTCTGAATTAATTTAGTCATCACACCGCCCAATGTTTCGATTCCTAACGACAATGGCGTCACATCCAGCAATAACACGTCCTTAACATCGCCTTGCAGAACGCCGCCTTGGATCGCTGCGCCGACCGCGACCGCCTCATCCGGATTCACATCCTTGCGCGGTTCTTTACCGAATATTTCCTTCACCTTCTCCTGGACTTTCGGCATACGGCTTTGACCGCCGACCAGAATTACGTCATCAATATCGGATGCCGTCAAACCTGCGTCTTTCAACGCCGTACGGCAAGGACCGGCGGTACGTTCGATCAAATCTTCCACCAGGCTTTCAAGCTTCGCGCGCGTTATTTTTACGGCCAAATGCTTCGGTCCCGATGCATCGGCGGTGATATACGGCAAATTAACTTCCGTTTGTTGACTGGACGACAATTCGATTTTGGTTTTTTCCGCAGCATCTTTCAGGCGCTGCAATGCCAACATATCCTTTTTCAGATCGATGCCGGTTTCCTTCTTGAATTCATCGACCAGATACTCGATCACGCGCGAATCGAAGTCCTCACCACCCAAGAAAGTATCACCGTTGGTTGCGAGAACCTCAAATTGATGCTCGCCTTCGATTTCGGCAATTTCAATGATGGAAATATCGAACGTACCGCCGCCCAGGTCATAAACGGCAATTTTGCGATCGCCTTCTTTCTTATCTAAACCGAACGCCAACGCAGCCGCTGTCGGTTCGTTGATGATGCGCTTAACTTCCAAACCGGCAATGCGCCCCGCATCTTTGGTCGCTTGGCGCTGAGAATCATTGAAATAAGCGGGCACTGTGATTACCGCTTCCGTAACCGGTTCGCCCAGATAATCTTCCGCCGTTTTCTTCATTTTCATCAATACTTGCGCGGAAACTTCAGGTGGCGCGATTTTCCGACCGCGCACCTCAACCCATGCATCGTTGTTATCCGCCTTAACAATGCTGTAAGGCACCATTTTGATATCGCGCTGCACCATATCTTCATCGAAACGGCGACCGATCAATCGCTTAACCGCAAATAACGTATTCTTGGGATTAGTGATCGCCTGACGCTTGGCCGAAGCCCCGACCAGGATCTCTCCATCCTCCGTGTATGCAACAATGGAAGGCGTTGTACGTGTTCCTTCCGAATTTTCGATTACTTTAGGCGTTCCACTTTCCATTACGGAAACGCAAGAGTTAGTAGTACCTAAATCGATACCGATAATTTTCGCCATAATTATTAGATCCTTTTAAAGATGTATTCTTTGTTAAAACTGAATAGAAAGTGGAGATTCCGGTTAAAAATTCAAGTGCCTCGCGCTTTAGAAACTGCAACCAATGCGGGACGAATAATACGCTCATTGAGTTTATATCCCCTTTGCATCACTTGAACCACGGTATTGGGTGCTTGATCGGATTCGACGATACACATCGCTTGGTGCTGATGCGGATCGAATTTCTCTCCCTTGGGGTCGATTGCTTTAATACCGAATTTATCGAATACATTCAGCAATTGCTTTTGTGTCAACTCCATACCGTTCTTGAAGCTCTCGATGCTGGCATTCTCAACTGCCAATGCGGCTTCCAAGCTATCCATCACCGTTAACAATTCACCCGAAAAATTTTCAATCGCGTATTTATGCGCATTGGCGATATCGGTTTGCGCTCGTTTCCGGATATTATCGGTTTCCGCCTTGGCACGAACCCATGCATCGTAATGTTCGTTCGCTTTGGTTTCGGCTTGCTTGAGCAATTGCGCAAGATCCGTCGGCGCAGCGGATTCGCCGGTTTGAATTGTGGCATCACTACTTAGGCCGGGTAGTGGGTTTTCTTCGCTATCGCGCGTTGTTTCCGCTTGATCGATTTCCGTACCGTGCGGATTTTCTGAACTGTGCATCATTCCTCCTCATGATAATTTTGGCGTTATTGAGACTTATTCCCCAAATTCAAGTAACCGGAGGAAAAAATATTTATACCGCGAGCAAGCAATTAAATAAAAATATTGACACTCAATGCATTAGGGAAACACTGATTTATTGACTGTAACCGCCGATCCTTTCAGCTAAGGTTCTCGCCTTGCCGATATAATTATCCGGCGTCAGCGCCAGCAAACGATCCTTCTCGGCGGAAGGAATATTCAATTCCATGATGAACCGATGCAAATCTTCCTTGGCAATTCCGCTTTTTCCGCGCGTTAGCGCTTTCAATTGCTCGTAAGGATTGGCAACACCATAGCGCCGCATCACCGTTTGAATCGGCTCGGCCAATACCTCCCAGGCATTATTCAAATCGGCTTGTAATTGCGCGATATTCACATCCAGCTTATTGAGTCCTTTGAGGCATGAATCGTAAGCCAGCAGCGTATATCCCAGCGCCACGCCCATGTTGCGCAATACCGTGGAATCGGTCAAATCCCGTTGCCAGCGCGATACCGGTAATTTTTCGCTGAAATGATGCAATAGCGCATTTGCAATACCGAGATTGCCCTCGGAATTTTCAAAATCGATCGGATTGACTTTATGCGGCATGGTAGAAGATCCCACCTCGTCCGCTTTGGTTTTTTGCTTAAAATAACCCAGCGCAATATAACCCCAAATATCGCGATTCAGATCCAGCAGTACCGTATTGATTCGTGCATAGGCATTGAATAATTCCGCCATGGTATCGTGCGGCTCGATCTGCGTGGTATAGGGATTGAATTCCAATCCCAGCCGTTCGACAAATGCCTGCGCGAATTTTTCCCAATCCAGCTCCGGATAAGCGACCATATGCGCATTGTAATTACCGACCGCACCATTGATTTTGCCCAAAATAGAAATCGACTCCAATTGCTTTTTACCGCGCTGCAATCGGTACACGCTATTGGCGATTTCCTTACCCAGCGTGGTCGGTGTCGCCGGCTGTCCGTGCGTACGCGCAAGCATGGGCACATCCGCCAATTGATGCGCCAGCTCACCTAATCGATCGACAATGCGATTAAGCGCGGGCAACATGGCATGATGCAAGCTGGACTTGAGCATCAGTCCATGAGATAAGTTATTGATATCCTCGGAAGTACAAGCAAAATGAATAAACTCGGCGGCACCGGCAATTTCCGGATTGCCGGTAAGTTGCTGCTTCAACCAATATTCCACCGCTTTCACATCGTGATTCGTGGTCGCCTCAATCGCTTTGACCGCTTCGCCATCGGCAACCGAGAAATCTTCCGTCAGCCGATCCAATTGCGCATGCGTGTCGCTTGAAAAAGCCGGAACCTCGAGAATACCTGGCTCAGCGCTCAACGCTTTAAGCCAAGCCACTTCCACTTGCACGCGGTAACGAATCAATGCAAATTCGCTGAAATAATAACGCAGCGGCTCAACTTTCGAGTGATAACGACCGTCTAACGGCGATAATGCGGTAATGGCAGAATCAGTCATGATGTGCATGTTTTTGAAAGGCAGGAATTTTAACATGACCATTATGCATGCATTGCAGCAAAAATTCCCATCGTAAAAACTGTTGAGTCGATGCGCGACATATAGCATACTAGCTGCGCTTTGTAGCCAGCCATACCACTTTACTCAATTTTCGGTTTGCAGCACGACAGGATTTCAATTTTCACAGGCATTTTCAATGTTCATCAGCGCTCTCGATCTCTTTAAAATCGGCATCGGCCCTTCCAGCTCGCATACTATGGGACCAATGGTCGCAGCCAGGGATTTTCGCGGACGTATCGATACCTTTGCCGCCAATCAGTCCGCATTCCCGTTTTTACAAGTGCGCTGCACGTTGCGCGGCTCACTGGCATTCACCGGCAAAGGTCACGCGACGGATCGCGCGGTAACGCTCGGCATGCACGGACACACGCCGCAAGGATTGGCAACACTCAACGTCAACGAGTTATTTCAAACGCTTTGGCAGCAAACCGCTTTTCAAACCGAGGGTTCCGCCACAATTCATTTCAATCCGCCGGAAGATATCGTTTTCGACAAGGGCGATCCTTTGCCGGAACACCCAAACGGTATGATTTTTCAATTGCTGGACCAAACCGGAAAAACCTTATTGACCGAAACCTATTTCTCGATTGGCGGCGGTTTTATCACGACACTGGACGAAATCAGCCAATTGGTCGCGCCGATTAAGATGGAAACCACGCAATCCTGCGGTTTTCCATTCGATTGCGCCGATCAAATGATGAAAATGTCCACCGATAGCAGCTTATCCGTTTCCGCAATGAAGCGCAGCAACGAACAGGAACGTATCAGTGAAAAAACACTGAATGACGGCCTTGATGCCATCTGGGATGCCATGCGCACCTGCCTCGAAAATGGCTTGGCCGCCGAAGGCCGTTTGCCGGGCGGATTGAATATCAAACGGCGCGCGCAAGTACTGTACCGGCAATTACAAGAAAATCCGCAAAAAGCCAATCTGAACGATTGGTTATGCGCCTATGCCATGGCGGTTAATGAAGAAAACGCAGCCGGGCACTTAGTGGTCACCGCACCGACCAACGGCGCCGCAGGGGTCATTCCCGCTGTGATTTATTACACGGTAAAACACGAAGGCGCAACATTGGCGCAAGTCCGCGATTTCTTGCTGGTCGCTGGCGCTATCGGCGGCTTGATCAAACACAACAGCTCGATTTCCGGCGCGGAAGTCGGTTGCCAAGGCGAAGTCGGCTCCGCATCCGCCATGGCTGCCGCCGGCTTATGCGCAATCAAAGGCGGAACCACCGCGCAAATCGAGAATGCCGCAGAAATCGCATTGGAACATCATCTCGGCATGACGTGCGATCCGGTTGGCGGCTTGGTGCAAGTACCTTGTATCGAGCGCAACGGATTCGGTGCGATCAAAGCCTATACCGCCGCCTCATTGGCGATTCGCGGCGATGGCCAGCATTTTATGTCGCTGGATAATTGCATTGCGGCGATGAAACAAACCGGGCTGGAAATGTCGGTGAAATACAAAGAAACATCGTTGGGTGGGTTGGCATCGCTGCATGGATTGCCGGTCAGTATCACCGAGTGCTGACGATCGTCAACCATCCTTGTGCAGTTTATCGATTAACCGCCGCATACCGCGAACGACAAAGAAAACGCCCAACAATATAAAAGGAATCGCGATGCCTGTCAGCAACTCCACATCGATATCGTAATCCGCCGCTTTCAGGGCTTTGAGTCCGTAGCCGACGATGCCCAGTAAATAATAACTCAGTACCACCACCGACAAGCCTTCCACCGTCTCTTGCATGCGCAATTGCACGCGCGCACGGCTATCCATCGATTCCAGCAAATCGCGAATTTGCGCTTCCATCGATAAATCAACCCGTGTGCGCAATAACGCCGATGCACGTCCCAATCGCATCGACAACGTTTCCAGTTTGGTGTGCACCAACTCGCAAGTACCCATCGCGGACGACAAGCGCTGGATCATGAATTCCTGCAACATCTGCAAACCCTCGATTCGTTCTTCGCGCAGTTCGGCAATGCGCAGTTTTACAATATCGTAATAAGCCCGAGACGCATTAAAGCGATGGCTGGTTTGTGCCGACAGACGCTCGGTTTCCGCCGCCAGCCGGGTCAACTCGTCCAGCAGGCGTTGCTCGTCTTCGATACTGGTCATCGCCACGTGATTCGTCGTCAACTCGGCCAGCCGCTGATCTGCTCGCGCCAATTGCGGAATGATTTTGCGCGTAATCGGCACCGGCAGCATCGCCAGCATGCGGTAGGTTTCGATCTCCAACAGACGCTGCACCAGCCGCCCGACTTGGCGACTGCGCAGATTGTCATCGTGAATCAAGATACGCCCAAAATTATCGCGATGTATTTGATGATCGCTCCAGACGGTGGCTGCACCGCCCGCCACTTTCGAACCGATCACCGCCCCCGAGGAAAACAGTGCCGATAATTCGTGCAAACTGCGCATCGGGCGCGAACGGTCTTCCAACGTAATATGCGTCGCCACCAGCAATTCGCCGGGCAAGCGCGACAACCACTCCTGCGGCACGTAAGCAATGGGCGGATGCGCAAAAGGAATCTCGAACGGTTGTACGCGATAAATCGTATAGGTGGAATATTCGGTATGCCGTTCCCAACGCAAGCGGAACTCGCCGCAATCGGCACTGAAGTCGTTTTCATGCATATTCGGAGAAGCAATGCCGTACCGGGCGCACAACTCGCCGATCAACTGCCGCTCCTGATCGACCCACCCGCGCTCCGACAGCAATACCAAATGCGAAAGCTCAAGCGGCGGCGCCAGCAGCTCATACACCACCGAATTAAGTTCATCATACAATTCCTGGCGCTCGGAATATTCAGGAATACTCAATAACCGCCGCTGGGAAAGACTAAAGGATTCTGCGTTACATGAAGATACGGCAATAGGATCCATAAACCGGCCCGCTGAAAATTAAATTAACCGCTTTATATGATATAGCATACCGGATACTATCGCCTCATCCATTCCAAAACCAGCGCAGGGGTCATCATGAAACGCTATTGCATAATACTCGGCTTGCTATTGAACGGCTGCACCGGATTGCCTACCGCCATTCAAAATGCGCCATACATGAATCTTTCCTACAACCAGGTCAGCAGCGACAGCAATAGTTTTAAGGATGCCCCCGTGCGCTGGGGCGGCATCATTATCAGCGTGGAAAACGAGGCGCAAGCGAGTTTGATGCAGGTGGTGTTTCATCCGCTCGATTTCAATGGGCGTCCGCAAACCTATCATGCCGGGCAAGGCCGTTTTGTCATCCAAGTCGCCGAATTCCTCGACCCGGCGGTATATGCGAAAGACAAGGAAATCACCGTGGCCGGGGTTATTGCGGGGGATATCGAACTCACCGTTGGCAAAAGGACGATTCGCGTACCATTGCTCACTGCAACCGCCATTCATCTGTGGCCGATTTATCCGGATTATATCCACCAGCCGGGCTATTTTTATCCGAACTATGGATTTCCGGCATACAGTCCGTTTTATCGCGGCGGGTTTTATGGCCCCTATTATCGCTGGTAAATCACTTACCGGTACGCTTTCCCAGAATCTCCGGCAAATCGCGCAAAAACCTTCCGGCGCCGGCCATTTGACGCCGCAGCAAAATCCAATCCTCAATACGTTTTTTAGCGTCCAGGCAGCGCATCAAACGTACCCGCAGCGCTTCGTCCTGATGATTCAGGATGACCGCCCACAGGGTATCGTTGACGTTATAGACTTTGCCGGATTGCAGGCAGACGGGTATCACTTGCTCCAGCATTACGAATATCGTCCATATGTGTGTCATCTAACGTTCTTACAATTACTGGTATATTTTTATATGTATCTTGAATAACATGAAGTACTTTCATAGAAGCTCTAAA
>JALRCN010000012.1 GCA_023257295.1 Nitrosomonas sp.
CAGATTTCCTGACGATCCAGTAAAGTTAAGCGGGTGTGTTTATGTATGTTCATCTACAGTATTCTCCCAAATACTGTAAACAACGCTAGAAATTCTTACAACTGATCAATCGCTCCAGACGGGAAACACGGACTTTTGCACGGTCAATATTCTGAGATATATTTGATTGGGTGTTTCAATCAAATCTTCTTGAATCCATTCCAGTAAATCGGCAATCCCTCGCAATGGTGCGCGTAAATCATGAGATGCGACATATACAAACTCCTCCAAACTTTCGTTGGCTCTGCGCAATTTCTGCTCCTCATTCTTACGCCCGCTAATATCGACAATCGTCGCCAACACATAATGACCATCGGCTAAAATAACAGGACTCAAACCAATCTCTACCGGAAACTCGCTACCATCATGCCTCGCCGCGAAAAGATCACGACCGGCCCCCATGGGACGTGCTTCTGGATTGGTAAAGAAACTTCTCATCATCTCCGGGTGCGCAGTTCGTATGCGCGCAGGCATTAACATTTCAATCGGTTGACCGATCATGTCGTCGCGAGTATAGCCAAATAACTTTTCGATCAAACAATTCACCAAACCTATCCGCCCGTACTGATCGACCATTACGATTCCGGTTGGCGCAGCTTCGACAACGGCGTTAAATAAATCTCTATTCTTATTGAGTAACTTCTCAGAATTCCGGCGCTGCGTAATATCGACAATCGTAGCAACCACATGGGGATTTCCTTCGGCCTCAAAGGGCGTCAATCCGATTTCAACTGGAAATTCGGTACCATCATGCCTCGCTGCGAACAAATCGCGGCCAGCACCCATGGGTCTTGCCGTCGGGTGAGTAAAGAATGTGCGCATCATGCCGGGGTGGGTAGCTTGATATCGTCTGGGCATCAGCATTTCGATTGGTTGATTAATCACCTCTTCTTCCGAATAACCGAACAACTTCAATGTTTCTTGATTTGCAAATCTGATATGCCCTTGCGCGTCGCACACGACGATGCCGATCGGGATAGAATCGATAAAAGCATGTAGGAAATTTGTATCTCTAGAAAAATTTATTCCCTCTGCAATCACTGCATCAACAGTCTTTTTTATAAGTCTTGTCGGCATTTTGCAATCCTTCGTGATATAAATATTTATTTACAATCAAGCAATAGAACCGCCTGCCCTCAAAGAGAACAGATAGTCTTTCCACTCCCAATCAAGATCTATTATCGGATATATCTTACATAACTTTAGTGCCAACGTGGATTTTATTTATTTTATATAACTGGAGATTCTATTGTTTTGTTAATTCCTCCCCCCACAATTGCAACTCATTTAACAACCGCACCGCTTGCCCATCGGCTTTGTGCTCTACAAGCAACACATCGATTTGCCTCAAAAATTCCATAAAATTAATCGATACCCCCTGATTATCTTGCATCAAACGTTGCATGCGCCCCCGTTCCCACCGTTGCATTTCAGGCTCGTTCAATGTTTCCGGCCAATTCCTGGCGCGATAACGGAACAATAACTCGGGCAGTCGTCGGTCTTGAAAATCGAACCGCGCTGTCGCCAATTCTTTCGGCGAAGCACGGCGTATTTGCGCCAGCAGCACGGCATCGGCATTGCTTAGAAAACCGTCATACAATGCCGTATCGACATCGTTCGCCGATTCAAAAACATGACTGGTGTAGGCGCTTGCCACGCGCTGGAAAAATGCCGGTTCGGCACAGAGTTTCTGCCAGTGCCGCTGACACGCATCCAAATCCAATTCGATGCGCCCTGCGATAGTCTCAGTCACGGTATTGCGCGGCGCCAGTGCCGGGCATTTGTTAATCTTCACCGATTTAACCGGTAGTCGTTGCATACCGTTGGGCAAATCCTCGTTACGAGTAAATAGCAAGCGACTGAGCTCATCGTGATCAAGCGGCAAAAACATATCCGGATCGTGCCGCAAATCATAAACCAGTACACTATTGTTGTTTCCCGGCTCTATGATCATTGGCATGACCAGTGTGGTACAACCGGTTTTTGCCGGGTACATGCGCGACGTATGCACCACGGGATTGTGCGTGTTCAGATCCATTTGTGCAGCGGCTTTGCGCTTGTCGCGCAATTGAAACAGCCAATCGTAAAGACGCGGCTGCTGCATGCGCAATAGCCGCGCCAACGCGATGGTGGCGCGCACATCGGATAGCGCATCATGCGCTGATTCGTGCGTAAGACCGTTTAGTGCGGACAAATCTTCCAGGCGAAAGCTCGGCTGTCCATCCTCGTGCAGCGGCCACGCAATACCATCCGGACGTAGCGCATAGGTCATGCGCACCAAATCGATGATGTCCCAACGCGAATTGCCTTGCTGCCATTCACGCGCATAAGGATCGTAAAAATTACGGTACAACGTGAAACGCGTTACTTCGTCGTCGAAACGCACCGAATTGTAACCAGTACCACAAGTCCCCGGCTGCGCAAGTTCTGCATGAATACGTGCGATAAAATCCGGCTCCGGCAATCCCCGTTCTGCGGCAAGCTGCGGTGTAATGCCAGTCAATAAGCAAGCTTCTGGATGAGGCAGAAAATCACGCGCTGGCTTGCAATAAATAACCAGCGGCGCTCCGATTTCATTCAGCGCCTCATCGGTACGTACGCCAGCAAACTGCGCAGGCCGATCCCGCCTCGGATCGGCACCAAAAGTCTCATAATCATGCCAATATAATGTCGTCATCGTGAATTACCCTCATCAAAGCAAGTGCCCTGCAATGCGCACAATTATCGATTATAGTTACAACATTACTTCATAAATCAACAAGAGGACAAAACCTATGGCACGTCAATTAATCAGCTCCGGCTCCACGTTCGAGCAAGAAATCGGATACTCGCGCGCAGTCGTCGAAGGCAACTGGATCTTGGTATCCGGCACCACCGGCTTCGACTACAGCAAAATGACCATTTCGGATGATTTATTGGAACAGGCAGAACAATGTTTCAAAAATATCGAGACAGCGCTGAAACAAGCGGGATCGAGTATGAAGGATGTAGTTCGTGTTACTTATGTATTTCCAAATGCGGAAGACTTCCCAAAATGCTGGCCGGTCATGCGCAAGTATTTAGGCGATGTCAGACCGTCGGCGATGATGCTTGCCGCCGGTCTGTCGGATCCGCGTATGAAAATAGAAATCCAGGTTACCGCTTATCGAAGCGACGGAAAATAGTCCGCGAATAAAACTGAAATTTTCAGCCGATTTTCGCCATCATGCCTCGCATCAGCGCTGCGGGGCAATCTCTTCGAACGGATGAGGTCTGGCAATGCCGAAGCCTTGACCGAAATCGATGCCGATTGCTTGCAATTTTTCAGCAATATCGTCGGTTTCAACCAATTCGGCAATGGTTTTGATGTTCGCTTGCTGCGCGAATTGGTGAATGGCTGTTAGCTTCGCCAATTCGTCTTCGTCGCGCAGGATATTGCAAACGATGGCGCCGTCTATTTTTAGATAATCCACGGTCACTTTGCCGAGCATGCGCATCGATTCCGGGGTGCCGCTGAAGCTGCATAACGATATCAGGCAGCCGAGTTCGCGCATTTTTTGGATGAAGGCATAGGCATTTTCCATATCCATTTCCGCATCGGACAGCTCAACCTCAAAACAAAGCTCGCGGCAGCGATTTTTGTTTTTTGCAATTGTTCGGAAATGAATTCCGGGAGCGTACGGTCGCGCAACGTATCTCTAGCGATATTGAGATAAAACACGGTGTTTGCATCCATGTGCGCGGATAGCCATTGGATGATGTAATTGATGATCCAGCGATCCAGTTTAGGCATCATGCCAAATTGATCGACCAAGGGCAGGAACGATCCCGGCGGCATCAGATTATTTTCTTCCTCGCTCATGCGGATGAGAATTTCGTAATGCGCGGTTGATGATCCTGACGCTTGAATCGCCGCTATCTTCTGGCAATAAAGTTTAAACTCACCGTTCTCGATGGCTTCGGTAATCCGTGCGGCAGTAATGCCCGTTTTTGCCGGAGTCGCTCCCTGTTGCGTATTCATGCCCACTTTGGTTGGCGATTCGCTTGTTTTACCGCTCTCTGCCGATTTCACGGTGTCCCCGGTTTTGGTTTTTAACGGTGCGCGATTCTTTTCTTGCGCTCTGGGCGTGTGCAGAGTGTAGAAACCGGTTGTTTTGCCTCGATTGTCGAGATGAGGGATGTATTGCTCGGTAAAAATATAAGGAAATCCTTTGGTGGATTTGAGTATGCGTTCGTTATGCACGGTTTTCCCAAGAAGAATCTCGCCGATATTGTTCTGAATTCCGGCTGCAAACTCACCATTGGCGAATTCCTCCAGCAGTCGGCCATCAATCTGATCGGATGTCAGCCCGAACCAGCGGCGGAAAATTCTGTTGTGGTAGCGGCAGCGCAAATCGGGATTAAAGTAAGCAAGCATCACCGGAATGTTTTCATCGATGATCTGCGACTTTATTTTAGTTTCCGATACCGTTTTTTCAGCCCAAAGCCGGTGTTTTATCTCGTTACCCAGCCGTTCTTTTGTTGCAGTAAGCTGTTCGGAGATGTTGCTGATTTCCTTTTCCATACGGATGATCTGTAACATCGAAATCAGCGCAGCGACGGTTAAGGAAATCCATAACGCCAATTGTCCAAGTTCGGTGAGCGCATCGAGAAAAAAAACATCGGCGATCGATACAATCGCAAGTAAAAGTGCAATGAAAGCTGCCAAATAAGGTTTGATTGCGTTCATAGAAAAGCCTTTTTCACGTCAATTCTCCGTATTTTATAATCGCACGGTAGTAACCGCAGATTTTGATTGCTATTTCCTGCCATACATATGCAGCGGTTTCTGCGTCAGCCAAAATTTCCATAAATCGGCGCGTGTCGCGGCGAAGCTTCTCGACGAATGATCGTTCGATGTCGTCAGGTGCAATTGGCCGATGGTTCCTCGTTTGAGCGCTTCATATACTGGCACGAACCAATTGGTTTCCATCTCTTTGAGCGCTTCGCGCCAGCCGTAAGCGTCTCGATACTTGGCTTTTGTACGCAAGCTGTCGAGCACGACCAGATGATTTCCCGATGCTTGCGATCGCAGCCACTCGCCGGCGTTTACCGGAAGGTTTGCATGCACGGTCTGGCTTGCTGCCGCTAATGCGTGCGGTAAATCATGATCGCTCCATACATGCGAATAAGCGGACTGCACCGGTTCCGTCATATAACCGCCGCCCCAGAACCAGATGCTATTAATGCTCAGTTCTCCGCGAGATTCGCGCGCTTGATTGACCGGATGCTCGTGAAGCAGCATCTGAATCTCATTGAGCAGTTTTCGCCATATCCCGCTATCGCTGCCAGTTGGCAGAAAGTGATTGATATTTTTACAAGTCACCTGACCAAGCGTGTGCGTTTGTATTTCCGGCGCTTGCTGTAAGCGAATATACCAACGGTTGGCATGCAACGCTAATAGAACAACATCGTCATTGACCAGGCTTCGATTGATATCCTGCACCAATTGCTCGGCTTCGTCTTCGGAAATCGTGAAGATTTGGCTATCCGCTAACATAAGATGATTCTGTTCAATCCGCAAGTGAACGGGATCGGCACGCATCCAAAATTCTTTATTGTTATTTGCCAGTTCCGGCGAATCTTTGCGCAGCATGATCGGCGCAACCGGCCAATTGCCAGCTTGCCGCGCGACGTTAAATTGTCGACAAAGCAAAATTTCCAATTCCTCGGGCGCAGCGGCGGTTACGGTACTTTTGGCTAGCAGTTTCTTGATCGCAGCGAGAGACATATCTTGATAAATTTCCGGGCACGCGGTATCCGGCCAAAACAAATCGGGGACAAAAAGGCTCAAGTTCATGGCATCGACATTATCACGGCTACGATCGGAAAGGTATGGACACGCTATTCTACCGATTGTTGCACTCGAAAGAAGCATTTATCCCCGGCGGCCTTCATGGAAAGACAGGTGGTTTGCACGTATAATGCGGCTTTATAAGTGAAATTACCTCTCACATCCGATTGAATATTTGGAGAAGTCATGTATCAGCACATAAAAATACCCAGCTGCGGAGAGAAAATCCGGGTCAATAGCGACAATTCGCTTATGGTACCGGATAACCCGGTTATCCCATTTATCGAAGGAGACGGAATCGGCATAGACATTACACCAGTGATGTATAACGTTGTGAATGCCGCCGTTGAGAAAGCATATAACGGACGACGCAAAATTTCCTGGATGGAAATTTATGCCGGTGAGAAATCAACCAAAGTCTACGGATCCGATGCATGGCTGCCGGATGAAACCTTGGAAGCTGCAAGGGAATACGTAGTCTCAATCAAAGGGCCGCTGACGACGCCGGTGGGCGGCGGCATCCGCTCGATCAACGTGGCATTGCGTCAGCAACTGGATTTGTATATCTGCCTGCGCCCCGTGCGGTATTTTAGCGGCGTGCCAAGCCCGTTAAAGAATCCGGAGAAAACCGACATGGTTATTTTCCGGGAAAATTCGGAGGACATTTACGCCGGTATCGAATGGGAAGCGGAGTCGACGCAGGCTAAGAAAGTAATCGATTTTTTGATCAAGGAAATGAATGTCACCAGCATTCGTTTTCCGCAAACATCGGGTATCGGCATCAAACCGGTATCGCGGGAAGGCACCGAGCGCCTTGTCCGTAAGGCGATTCAATACGCAATCGACAATAAGCGCAAGTCAGTTACGCTGGTGCACAAAGGTAATATCATGAAATTCACCGAAGGCGCTTTCAAGAAATGGGGCTATGCGCTGGCAGCCAAAGAATTCGGTGCGGTATTGCTGGATGGCGGGCCTTGGATGAAGTTGCCGGAAGCCGCTGGCGGTATTGTCATCAAGGATGTGATCGCGGATGCGTTCCTGCAGCAAATATTGCTTCGTCCGGAAGAATACGATGTGGTTGCCACATTGAATTTAAACGGTGATTACATTTCGGATGCATTGGCCGCTCAGGTCGGTGGTATCGGTATTGCACCGGGCGCGAATCTCAGCGATTCGGTGGCTGTTTTTGAAGCCACGCATGGTACCGCGCCTAAGTACGCCGGGAAAGATCAAGTCAACCCGGGTTCCATCATTTTGTCGGCGGAAATGATGCTGCGGCATTTGGGATGGACGGAAGCAGCGGATATGATTATCCGCTCAATGGAAGCAACCATTCAGGATAAGGTTGTCACTTACGATTTTGCGCGCTTGATGGACAACGCTCGGCAAGTTTCTTGCTCAGCGTTCGGGAATGCGATGATCGAACGCATGAGCCGTTGATTTGTTCGATGAGGTCAGTGTCATAAGCTTAGGAAACGCTGATTAATTCGACAAATGAGATGAAGCACGAGGCGCACGGAACGCAGCGACCGAGACATATCGATAAGATAGGTGAGGGAGCGAGTGCCGCGCTACGAAGTGATTCGCTCGTACAGTCAATTAATCAGCGTTTCCTTAAGTGCCGCACACCATCATAAAATCCTCTCCGATGAGCGCCAACACTGCTCGGCTAA
>JALRCN010000019.1 GCA_023257295.1 Nitrosomonas sp.
GGCACAACCCGAACTCAAGCTGAGGAATTTATAGAGAAAGCTCGGCAAGATGCAAAGCATAACCGCTTATCTCTGCCCAAAGGTCGCAAGGTGGCACTTTCTTTTCGCTCCGCAGTTGAAAAGTACCTAATAAAACTTGACGAGGAGGGTGGAAAAGATTTGATCATGAAACGTCGTCGCTTTTCTTTGCATTTGGTGCCATTTTTCGGTGATATGCCTTTGTCAAAGATTAGCGGTTATGATGTCGAACGCTACAAGAAAAAACGACTCCAGGAAATTGCTGTTCGCGGCGGGATTGCAAGGAAGCCGCTGAATAATTCTAAAGAAAAGACTACCAGTCCAGGCACTGTAAATCGCGAGCTAGCCGCGCTCTCGCATTTATTCAGCAAAGCGATAGAGTGGGGCTGGATTGATCGTCGACCGGCAACAATCAAACGCTTTAAAGAAGAACAAGGGCGGATTACGTATTTATCAATCGATCAAATCAAGCATCTCATTGAGTGTGCAAAACAAGATCAGAATGCGCAAATTTATCCATTCATCATCATCGGGATTGAAACCTCGATGCGCCGCATGGAAATCCTTAGCATTCGCCGCGAGCACATAAATTTGCAACAACGCACGATCTACATTCCAAAAGCAAAAGGGGGTTCTCGTTTGCAACCAATAACTCAGCATTTGGCGGAGTTTCTCGAAAGCTATATGATTGCATTGCCAAAAGGCAGCGAGTGGCTATTTCCTTCGGTTGCCGCAAAAGAAGGTCACACGGCGGATATTCGCAAACCATTCAGGCGAGCTGTAATTGCAGCCGGATTGAATCCTGATGAAGTGGTGCGGCATACTCTAAGACATACTGCTATCACGCACTTGGTTCAGGCTGGTGTTGATTTGCCAACGGTAAAGCGTATTTCAGGGCACAAGACTTTGATCATGGTTGAACGCTATGCACACCAGAACGGCGAACATATCAAAGCAGCGATGGATAAGCTGGAAAATCGCTATAAAAAAATTGGATGAATTTTTGTCAGAATTACACAGGAATTACACAAAGAAAAACAAAAAAAGTTTTTATTTGTTGATAACAGCTTGATTTTACTGGTGGCCAAGGGCGGAATCGAACCACCGACACAAGGATTTTCAGTCCTCTGCTCTACCGACTGAGCTACTTGGCCATTTGAAACGCGACAATAAGCGAAATATCCGTTTATTTTTAGTTGTAAAGAGATTATCGATGAAGTGGCGCGCCCGGCAGGATTCGAACCCACGACCCCTTGGTTCGTAGCCAAGTACTCTATCCAACTGAGCTACGGGCGCTTTGCTTTGTACAATCTAATTACTTCCAGCTTTTAAGCAACCGCGAGATTATATCAGATCGAAGCAATTACGGGATTCGAAGTTGCGCTTTTGTAACGTATTCGATGCTATCAAACTGAAATCGAGCAGGTCGACTTTGTCTACTCATCATCGCAATCACTTTTGCGGGGGCGATAATGGTGTATTTGGCCGATCTTGTCAAGAATAAAGCGGTTATATGTCTTCTTCCGGCTCCGGATCTTCCTTGTGCGGTGCTTGTGCTGCCGATGTTGGTTCAGTGGCGCTACCGGAGATTTTTGGTGTGTTGCAGCGCACATCCATGTTTTGCGCTCGGTGGCGTAGCGCATGATCGATCAACACCAAAGCCAGCATCGCTTCGACAATCGGCGTGGCGCGGATGCCGACGCAAGGGTCGTGTCGTCCGTGCGTTTCGACGATTGCCGGATTACCGTCCTTGTCGATCGAACGCCGCTCCAGGCGGATACTGGAGGTTGGCTTAATCGCGACATGCGCGACGATATCCTGACCGGTGGAAATGCCGCCTAAAATACCGCCTGCGTTGTTGCTTAAGAAGCCCTGCGGCGTCATTTCGTCGGAATGCTCGGTGCCTTTTTGCGTCACGCTGGCAAAACCGGCGCCGATTTCCACGCCTTTCACCGCGTTGATGTTCATCATCGCGTACGCGATTTCCGCATCCAGCCGGTCGTACACCGGTTCACCCCAACCAACCGGAATGCCTTGCGCGACCACGCTGATTTTCGCGCCGACCGAATCGCCGGACTTGCGCAATTGATCCATGAACGTTTCCAATTGATCGACATAACTGTTGTCGGCGACAAAAAAAGGATTTTGATCGATGTCTTCCCAGCGCCGGAACGGAATTTCAATCGCCCCGAGTTGCGCCATATAACCGCGAATCACAATGCCATACTTCTCATGCAACCACTTTTTCGCAATCGCCCCGGCGGCAACGCGCACTGCCGTTTCACGCGCCGAAGCACGCCCGCCGCCACGATAATCGCGAATGCCGTATTTCTGCCAATAGGTGTAATCCGCATGGCCGGGGCGGAACACATCCATGATTTTGCTGTAATCCTTGCTGCGCTGATCTTCGTTGCGGATCAACAAAGCAATCGGCGTGCCAGTGGTCTTGCCTTCGAAAACGCCGGATAGGATCTCGACAGTATCGGATTCACGCCGCTGCGTGACATGCCGCGACGTACCGGGCTTGCGCCGGTCGAGCTCAAATTGAATATCGTCGGTGCTGATACTCAGACCCGGAGGACAGCCGTCGATGATGCAACCGATCGCAGGACCATGCGATTCGCCGAACGACGTAACTGTAAACAGTGTGCCAAGTGTGTTGCCGGACATGCTTTTAATCTCTTAAAACGGAAGTGGCGAGTCTATCATATGTCGCCAGAATGGATAATCTGGTAACTGAGTTATCATGCTTTCAATAACTCATGGACAATTGAGACATCTGAATTAGTGTTTTACTATCTAGCGATTCCATTTTTCAAGTTTTTATGATTCGTGTTAGGCTACATCGCTACGGCTTAGGTGTAATTTTGATGACTCTGTAAGCTTCAATGCCATTCTGGTGCTTTCGTCCCATCAAATAAGTGACATCTGGATAGTGCCACTCGACGAGCAAGCCATTATCGTCACGCCCAATTTGTTTTGTAGAAACTGACTTCCCGCGTAACTCTAGTACAGTGTCCGCAAGTGTTCCAATAACTACCTTGGGTAACTTGTTTTGAGATGCTCCAGTCGGCTTCGAAGATCTGGTTATTTCTCGGATACCGAATTGTGGGTTGGCTTCGGCAAAGAGTTCTCCGTTTTTGAGGCGAAATTTGATTTTCCGTGTATTTCCTAAGAGTACGGCGTCTGCATTAGCGATCGAAGTTGCAAATGCAAGCCGCGATTCCCATGAGAGGTTGTCTGGGCAAATCAAAGTTAGCTCAACTGGTGTTTCTGCAAGAGAGCAAATAGCGCGAGCATTCTTCATAATTGATTGCGCTACTTCTTGATGGGATTGCCCTGAAGCGGTTGTTGTGGAAGCTAGAAACATCAGAAGTAATAGAGCTTTCATTTCTTCAATCTTTCCTTAAATAGTTTAATCTCTTTCGTTCAAACACACGGGAGTTACAAATAAATATCATTGAAAATCAAGAGGCACTATAAAGACTATTTATCCTTCCGACAATATCTAGAATCCTATAAATCGCCTGTAATCGGATGCATAACATGGCACCTGATCGATTCCCCATTTGAGCCATATCAACAACGAAATCGCATGGTCATGCTATACCTGCAATAAAATGCGTTTCATTGATAATCATAGAAATCTTGGGAGTTTGCATGAATACACCAGCAGTGAAGGAATTTTTACTCGGCCTGCAAGACAGCATCGTCAAGGGGCTGGAGCAAGTCGACGGCAAGGTGTTCCGGCGCGATCAATGGGATCGACCGGAAGGCGGTGGCGGTATGCGTAGTGTGATCGAGGAAGGCAACGTACTGGAGCGCGGCAGTGTTAATTTCTCGCATGTTTATGGCACCGGTTTGCCTGCTTCGGCAACTGCCGCACGGCCTGAACTGGCGGGGCGTTCGTTCGAGGCGATGGGGGTTTCTCTGGTGCTGCATCCGCGCAATCCTTATGCACCGGCGGCGCACACATGAACGTACGCTTTTTCGATGCGTGCAAGAACGGCGCGGAGCCGGTGTGATGGTTCGGTGGCGGTATGGATTTGACGCCGTATTACGGTTATGCCGAAGACGCGGTGCATTTTCATCAAACCTGCAAGGATGTATTGCAGCCGTTCGGTGCCGATACCTATCCGCACAACGAAGTGATTCGCTCGTACAACCAATAAATCAGCATTTCCCTAGAATCCAATTTTCAGCAATGATAAACTTCGTCGTAATCGGCTTCGATTGGTAAAACGATAATCAGCTTGGTCAGGTAATCGATTTTTAGGCGGTGTCATGAAAAAAATACTTATGGTTGTTTGCAGCGGGTTAATTTTGTCTTCCTGTGCTTGGGTTAAGGTTACGTCGCAAGGCGAGGCTGTACGTTTAGTGCAATCGGCAAAATCGGTTGATGCGTGCAAAAAATTGGGAAGGGCCAATACCAAAGTTGTCAGCAAAATTGTATTCGATCGCGATGCCGAGAAAGTTGCCAATGAGCTTGCGGATCTTGCGCGCAATGAGGCGGGATTGATGGGCGGCGACACGATTATTCCTGCTTCCGAAATTGTCGATGGAAGGCGCGCTTTCGATGTTTATCAATGCATTCAGCCCAATCGCCGCTATTAATAAAAACTGCCTTTCTATTCAACCATAAGTTTGCCGCCCTTTAACCGGCTGTCGTATCCATGGCTTGACAGCCGCCGGTCTGATAAAGTCTACTATCCCTAAGTTTTGTTCCGTTGACGGTACATAGCGGTTATTCTCTTTAATTGCAGCACACAAAGGATCAACACCGTGTTTTCATCCCTGGGTCATTTAAATTTTGTGAAAGTGCTCGGATTTCTGGCATTTTCTGCAAGCTGGCTCGGATTTGCGTGCTACGCGGGGCGCTTGATTCCTGATCGGCAATTGTGGTTCGCTTTACTGGTAACATTGTCATTCGCCGTGCCAATTTATTTTGCGGCCATTTATGCGGTGACCATTCAACGCATTTATCTGACCAGCCAATTCAAAAAATTGGGCATTTTGCATTGGCTGTTTACCCGCCGAATTCTGGCGTATCTTGTGTGGTTATTGTGGTCGGTTTTTTTTGCGTTTTTATTGCTGTTTTATCTTGGATCGGCCGATCATCGGGAATGGATCGCATTTTTCGCTGCAATCCCGGTATTCGCTATCGTTTATGCCGCCTTTTTCCCGCTAGCCGCACGCGAATATAAACCTTACATCGCCGCGCACAAAGCATTGACGTGGTCGCGCTGGGTGGCTTCGCTCATCATGGCGATTGTTTTTATGGCTTTCGTCAATCATGACGACATCAACCGGCAATATGCATCATTGCAAGAAGCGGTCGCCATGGAGAGCCGTAAATTGGATGGCGCGACAAACAGCATCTTGATACTGGAGACCAACCGGTTACTGGGATTTATCGAAGGTATGAAGCGATATGCGTTAGGCAGTTTGCATTCGCTCAATACGTTATTCTATGCGGGTATTATTTTTCTCGGCAGTTTGTTGTTTTTCTATAACATCATGTTGGGCGTTTCCAGCTTCATGCTGCCTGCCGCCGAATACCGGCGCGTATTCGCACCGATTCAAGATACCGATCGACCGCCATCCGTTTCGCCCTGGACGTGGGGCATCGCATCCGCATTAACGACATTTTTTGTGCTTTTTATTTATGTACCCTCAACAGTTTATGTCGATGCCTGGCTACGTTCCAATCCGGAAGTCGTCGCCGAACTGCAAGAATCCCAGCAAATCGTTATTCAAACCGTTGAGAAAATCGGCGACGATTACTACAAACCCGGCACCGCCGGACAAATCGAACAGGCGTACCTCGACAGTCTGAGCAAAATGGAATCGTCGCTCGGTAAATTGCGAGAAACATCGGACAGCGGCTTTAAGCAGATGGCCGAAAATGTCGATAGCTATCTCGATTGGTATTACAGCCTGCCTGGCGAGTACGAACGCATCATAGCGTTGGCTACCGGCGCATTGGAAAATTGGATGGCAGAAAAGCTGCAAGACTA
>JALRCN010000087.1 GCA_023257295.1 Nitrosomonas sp.
AAGGAGAAAAATCAAATCACGATAGATTACAATTCGAACAAGCAAGTCAAAACGTTCTCGACTTGGTGAAAAAACTGTCCGTTAAAATGGGACAACTCCAACTCCAACTCCAGTATTTCTCGTGACTGATAAATATTTACCGACAGCATTAATAGCAGCATACTAATCGATATAATAGCCAGTGTTATGAATCGCTTGATACTCATGATCAGAAATTCCTTAGACATTAAACGTATCATGCATACATTGTAGGATTAATCCTTCATATAATAGGATCAATCTTAACAGATCTATTTAACTAAAAACGAAGTATTTCAGCTCTAATTCTCCGTTGTAATAGAAGAATATTGCTGAAAGCAATTTTTCATATCAATTTTGTAGTTACGGCATTTTTTGGAGTTTTTGCATGTTAGACATTCAACAATTACGCACCGGTCTGGATGACGTCGTCCAGCAGCTTGCCAAGCGCGGCTTCGCGTTTCCAGCCGATGCTTTCAACGCACTGGAAGCGGAACGGAAAAAGATCCAAACTCAAACCGAGGAATTGCAAGCGCAGCGTAACGCCGCTTCCAAAAAAATCGGCCAAGCCAAAGCCAAGGGCGAGGATGTTACCGCGATCATGAACGAGGTCGCGCATCTGGGCGATGCGTTGAAGCAGGCGGAGGCGCATCTCGATCAAGTCAAAAACGATCTGCAGAAAATGCTGCTGGAAATTCCAAATCTGCCGCATGCCAGCGTGCCAGAAGGCAAAGATGAAACGCACAATGTGCAAATGCGTACTTGGGGCGAGCCGCGCCGCTTTGATTTCGACATCAAGGATCACGTCAGCATCGGTGAGGGCCTCGGATTGCTCGATTTCGAAACCGCCGCAAAATTAAGTGGCGCGCGTTTCAGCCTGATGAAAGGCGGCCTCGCTCGTTTGCACCGCGCGCTGGCACAATTCATGCTGGACACGCATACGCAAGAACATGGCTATCAGGAAACCTATGTACCCTACCTGGTCAGTCGCGATAGTCTGCTCGGCACCGGGCAATTGCCTAAATTCGAACAGGATCTGTTCGCGGTCAACGCGGGCGGCGCGGATTCAACCGGTGCGCCGGAGTATCATCTGATTCCGACGGCAGAAGTGCCGATCACCAATATGGTGCGCGATGAAATCGTGCCATTGAACGCATTGCCACTGAAATACGTGTCGCATACGCCGTGCTTTCGTTCCGAAGCGGGCAGCTACGGACGCGATACGCGCGGCTTGATCCGCCAGCATCAATTCGACAAAGTGGAATTGGTGCATATCGTGCATCCCGACCGCTCCTATGAGGCGCTGGAACAATTGGTCGGGCACGCGGAGAAAATTTTGCAGAAGCTTGGTTTGCCGTACCGTGTAATGACGCTATGTACCGGCGATATGGGCTTTTCGGCGGCAAAAACGTACGACATCGAGGTCTGGCTGCCCGGACAAAATGCCTATCGGGAAATTTCTTCGTGCAGCAATTGCGAGGCTTTCCAGGCACGTCGCATGCAAGCGCGATTCCGTAGCGAGAACGGCAAACCTGCATTGCTGCATACCCTGAACGGTTCCGGTCTTGCCGTCGGGCGCACGTTGGTCGCGGTATTGGAAAATTATCAGAATGCCGACGGCAGCGTTACCGTTCCGGAAGTTTTGCGTCACTACATGAATGGCCTTGACCAACTAAGGAATAGCGAACAAAATGCCAATAAAATATAACTATTTCCTTTATAAGGTGCCTCATCATGCAAAACGAAACCACGATGAATTCCAATAGCAACGACGATTTGAAGAGCCTGGAAAACGAAATCCGGGAAGCTGTAACCAGCGGCGCGCACGTGCAGGAAACGGTGCATCGCCTGATCTTGAAAGCCATCAATGCGGAACGCATCGATTTCGATTCTATACAACGAATCGTTAACGCCGCGATGCAGGGTATTCACGATGGCGCTAAGCAACACTTCCAAAACATCAATCAGCAAGCCGATGCAGCCAAATCGCAAATCACCGACGCCGTTTCGGGACTCGATGCCGCATTGGCCAGTTTAGCGCAAGCCTCGCAATTGGCAGTCGAAGAAGCGACGAGCAATGCCAAGAAATTCTCCGATATCGAATTGACGCGCACCCTCTCCGATCTGGAAAGCCTGGAAGGATTGTTTCTCGATACGCTGCATAAAACCGCCACCACCGCGCAAGGCTTGCTGGCGGATATTCTGCACGACTTAAGCCGCCATGCCGCCAATCACGGCACCGTGGTCGGCTCTCAACTCAAGGAAACACTCAGCACGTTCGCACAGCAAATCGCTTCGGCAGGAAAAGCACAAGTGGCGACAGGTGCCAGCCTAGCGCATACAACGGCGGATTTGGTGAGCAAAATCGCCAGCGGCGTGCTGGACGGCATTAATGAGCAAGGAAAGCGCTGATTGATTCGCTCGTACAGTCAATAAATCGGCGTTTTTCTCAGTCTTCGCCGCCCAGCGCATCGATCACGTCGGTAATTAACTGACTCAGCTCACCGCTCATGATGGTGAAGTCGCTGACGAATAGCTCTTCCGCGCTCTCGGCGGATTCCTTCAGGATGTCCTGAGGCGCAATCCGGCGCAGTTGCAAATTGTCGTGCAGCACGAACGAGATTTTGCTGTCCCATGTCATCGCCAGCTTGATCGCTTTTTTCCCCGCGCGGATATGCCGTCCGGTTTCTTCGGCATCCAGCACATGGCAAGTGTACTTGATCGTCTCCTTCTCATCGTTCATGCCTTGCAGTTCGCAATCGCGATCGACGGTAAAAATCGATGGCAAATCGTCGCCCGTCAGCCAACGCGTCATCGCCGTCGATGGTGAGATTTTCGTATCCAGCGGAGCCAATGTGATTCCCTGCATGGTTTTAAGCAACGCATCGATGAATTCCTCGGCTTTGTTGGCGCTCGCCGTATCCAGAATCAACCGGTTGTTGACCGCATCGATCCACGCATACGTTTTATGGCGCTGCGCAAACGCGCGTGGCAATAACTCGATAATCGTCGACTCTTTGATATCCCGAACCTGCTTCTTGCCTGCCTTATAGCCCTGCATTTGCTCAATGTTGGCGATCCGTGTTTTAGCGTGTTGGTTGATCACCGCCGCAGGCAGCAATTTTTTCTCAACCCCCAACGCGATCAACCAATGCTGCCCGAATGCAAGCACAAAATTCGTCTGCTCATCGCGCGGCGGCAACCAACCTCGGCTTTGCATCTCCATTTGCATGCACGCCTGCAAAGCATGCTGCGACAGCGCTTCTTCAAAACTATTCGGTGTTATGTTGCCGCCGGTGATACGATATATTTGTAAATTTCTGAACCACATAATCCTGCTCAATTAACCGGTTGATCGAATTCAAATACATTGTGGCATGAAAAAAATCTATTCCGCCAACAATCTGATGGAAGCGCAGATAGTACTTGATCTGCTCGAACACGCCTATATTCCGGCGCGGATTTTTAACCAGAACGCGATAAGCGCGGTGGGAGAAATTCCGTTCACGCATGCGTATCCGGAAGTCTGGATCGTACGCGACGAAGATTTCGAGCGCGGCAAACGCATCGTCGCAACCTACGAAAACACCCCGGTCGCAACCGGCAGCGTGCACTGTCCGTCATGCCATGAAGAAAATCCGGCCAATTTTCAGTTGTGCTGGAAATGCGGGGGCGGACTGGAGATTGTTGGATGCCGCCATACTTGACGGCATCGTGCAATGCGCCGAATATAAAATCATAAACGGGCGCGGCATTCGCTTGCACATCGCGCCGTTGCCGTCAGCAAGGAGGTGAATCCAACAGCAATTTCTGCGGATTCATTTTGCCAGCATCGGTTGCAGATAATGGCCGGTGAAGCTATTGGGGTTGACGGCAAGTTCTTCGGGCGCGCCTTCCGCAATGATGCGGCCGCCGCCATCGCCGCCCTCCGGGCCCAGATCGATAATCCAATCGGCTGTTTTGATCACATCGAGATTGTGTTCGATAACGACCACGGTATTGCCGTGATCGCGTAGCCGATGCAGCACTTTCAGCAACAAATCGATATCTTGGAAATGCAAACCTGTCGTCGGTTCGTCCAAGATATACAGCGTTCTTCCCGTATCGCGCTTGGAAAGCTCAAGCGATAGTTTTACCCTCTGCGCTTCGCCGCCGGAAAGTGTGGTCGCCGATTGCCCCAAAGTAATGTAGCCCAAGCCGACTTCGAGCAATGTTTGCAATTTACGCGCGACAACAGGCACTGCGGAGAAGAAATCGTATGCCTTCTCGACAGTCATTTGCAGCACTTCGTCGATGTTTTTGCCTTTGTATTGAATCTCCAAAGTTTCCCGGTTGTACCGATGGCCGTGGCACACATCGCAAGTGACATAGATGTCGGGCAAAAAATGCATTTCCACTTTGATGACGCCGTCGCCCTGACAGGATTCGCATCGCCCGCCTTTGACATTAAAAGAAAAACGGCCGGGCGCATAACCGCGTTCGCGCGCCTGCGGTACACCGGAAAACAAATCCCGGATCGGTGTGAATAATCCGGTATAAGTAGCTGGATTGGAGCGCGGCGTACGCCCGATGGGGCTTTGATCCATATTGATGACCTTGTCAAAAAAGGCCAAGCCGTCGATTTGCCGATACGGCGCCGGTTCGGCAGTGCTGGCGTATAAGTGCCTGGCTACAACGCGGTGCAAGGTTTCATTGATCAGCGTGGATTTTCCTGAGCCGGAAACGCCGGTAACGCAAACGAACAATCCGACAGGCAAATTTAACGCGACATTTTTTAAATTGTTCCCCGAGGCGCCGTCTATTCTAAGCATGCGCTCGGCATTGGGCTGATGTCGTTGTTCAGGAATGGCGATCGATAATTTTCCGGACAGATATTTTCCCGTCAAAGAATCGTTGTTTTCCTGAATGGCTTGAGGCGTGCCTTGCGCCACCACCAAGCCGCCGTGTTCTCCGGCTCCAGGCCCCATGTCGACGACATAATCGGCGATTTGAATCGCCTCCTGATCGTGCTCGACCACAATTACGCTGTTGCCCAGATCGCGCAGGTTTTTCAGCGTATCCAGCAAGCGGCTGTTATCGCGTTGATGCAGCCCTATGGAGGGTTCGTCCAGCACATACATCACACCCGTCAGGCCGGAGCCGATTTGACTGGCAAGGCGTATGCGCTGCGATTCACCGCCGGACAGCGTATCGGCGGAGCGATCCAACGATAAATAATCCAACCCTACGTTGTTAAGGAACTGCAACCGGCTGGCGATTTCCTTGACGATGCGTTCGGCGATGGATTGTTTGTGCCCAGTTAATTCGATCTGGTCAAAAAAATGCTTGGCTTTCTTGAGCGGATAGGCGCTGATGTCATAAATCGTTTGTCCGGCGACATGCACATGACGCGCTGCCTGACACAAACGGGTGCCCTGGCACTCCGGGCAGGTCTGCGCGTTCAGATACTTGGCCAGTTCCTCGCGCACCGTCTGCGATTCGGTTTCCTTGTAGCGCCGCGTCAAATTATGAATGATGCCTTCAAAAGCATGTGTTTCCTGCTGTCTGCGTCCATTTTCCGCCAAGTAGGTGAATTGGATTTTTTCTTTGCCCGAGCCATACAAAATAATGTTTCGAGTAGCTTCGTCCAGGTTCTCGAACGGTGTTTCCAGATCAAATTGATAGTGTTTGGCGAGGCTGGTCAGCAATTGGAAATAAAATTGATTGCGGCGATCCCAGTTCTTGACCGCACCGGCGGCCAGCGACAAATGCGAGAAAGCGACAACGCGGGCGGGATCGAAGAACGTGATCTGCCCCAAGCCATCGCATTTGTTACAGGCGCCCAGCGGATTATTGAATGAGAATAACCGGGGTTCCAGTTCCGCCAGCGAATAACTGCACACCGGGCAACTGAATTTGGCGGAAAACAGATGTTCCTGCCCGGAATCCATTTCTACCGCCAGCGCGCGCCCGTCAGAATGGCGCAATGCAACCTCAAACGATTCGGCGAGCCGTTGCTTGGCATCCGGAACAACCTTGAGTCGGTCGATCACCACTTCGATCGTATGTTTCTTGGTTTTTTGCAGCTTAGGCAGGGCATCTATTTCATAGACTTCACCATCGATACGCAGGCGTACGAAACCTTGCGCACGCAATTCGTCGATTAAATCCGCTTGCTCGCCTTTGCGCTCGACTACCAGCGGCGCTAGGATCATCAATCGCGTTTCGGGCGGCAGTTGTAAAACATGGTCGACCATTTGCGATACGCTTTGCGCGCTAAGAACGATGTTGTGCTCGGGACAAAAGGGATCGCCGACGCGGGCAAACAGCAAGCGCAGATAATCGTGGATTTCGGTAACGGTTCCAACCGTTGAGCGCGGGTTGTGCGAAGTCGCCTTTTGCTCGATAGCGATTGCGGGGGAGAGGCCTTCGATCAAGTCGACATCCGGTTTCTCCATCAATTGCAGGAATTGCCGGGCATAAGCGGAAAGCGATTCGACATAGCGGCGCTGACCCTCTGCATAGAGTGTATCGAATGCGAGCGAAGATTTTCCCGATCCGGACAATCCGGTGATTACAACGAGCTTATTGCGTGGCAAATCAAGGTGAATATTTTTCAGGTTGTGGGTGCGCGCACCGCGTATTTTTATGGATTCCATGAACTATCTATGTATGAGTCAACCTGCTAATATACCCAACTTTTTGGAAATATCACAACCCGATTCATGTCTGTCCCATCACCAGAAAAAATGTCCCCGGCAGAACTTCGCGCAACCATCGGTTTATCCGGTGTTTATGGTCTGCGCATGTTTGGATTATTTATTATTTTGCCGGTCTTTGCTTTTTATGCCGAAGAATTGCCCGGCGGCGACAATTACACATTGGTCGGTATTGCGTTGGGGGCTTACGGCCTCACACAGGCCATTTTGCAAATCCCTTTCGGCTGGTTATCCGATCGCATCGGCCGTAAACCGGTTATTTATTTAGGACTGATTCTATTTGTCATTGGCAGCCTGGTTGCCGCTGCTGCAACGAATATTTATTGGGTGATTTTAGGGCGTGTCATCCAAGGGTCCGGTGCAATCTCCGCCGCCGTCATGGCGTTGGCCGCCGATCTTACCCGTGAGGAACATCGCACCAAAGCGATGGCCATGATCGGCATGACCATCGGTACCGTATTCGCCGTTTCTTTGGCAATTGCACCCATACTCAATCAATGGATCGGCGTCCCCGGCATTTTTATGATGACCGGCGTATTGGCATTGCTTGCCATGGCGGTGGTTAATAAAATCATTCCGGACCCGCAAATCAGTCGTTTTCATTCGGATACCGAAGCGTCGGCGGCGAGTTTTGCTACAGTATTGCGCAATCCACAGTTATTGCGGCTGAATTATGGTATTTTTGCATTGCATGCGGTCTTGATGGCGCTTTGGCTGGTGGTGCCGCTGACGTTGCGGCAAGCGGGAATGGCGGCGGAAAATCACTGGCAAATTTATCTGCCGGTGCTCGGTTTGTCGGTCATGCTCATTATTCCGGCGATTATTTATTCCGAGCGGAAAGCCAAACTAAAGCAAGTATTTATTGCCGCCATTGCAACATTGCTAATAGGTCAATTGTTGCTGGCATTTTCCACCGATTCGCTGCAAGGAACAGCCATCGCATTATTGGTTTTCTTTACCGCATTTAATTTGCTGGAAGCGAGCCTGCCTTCGTTGATTTCCAAAATTGCGCCTGTCGGCGCCAAAGGGACGGCGATGGGCATTTACAGCAGCACCCAATTCTTAGGCGCATTTGCAGGTGCCGCAGCAGGCGGATTCTTGTATGGGCAGCATGGTAGCTTTGCGCTGTACGCGTTTTGCGGATCATTGCTGATCGTTTGGCTGTTGCTTGCGATGACCATGAAGGCACCGGCTGCGGTACGTTCAAAAATGTATGCCGTGCAAGCGATGGGGCTTGATCAATCCAATGAATTGACGCGCCAGCTCGCGGCCATACCCGGCGTATATGAAGCGTTGGTACTGATCGATGAAAAAGTGGCCTACTTGAAAGTGGACATGAAAGGCTTTGATGAAGAGAAAGTGATTAAATTGCTCGGGGAGGAAACATAAATGGCATCAGTCAATAAAGTGATTCTGATCGGTAACTTAGGTAAAGACCCAGAAACCCGTTATATGTCGAGTGGCGAGGCCGTCACCAACATTACCTTGGCAACGACGGATACCTGGAAAGATAAAAATGGCGAGAAACAAGAAAAGACCGAATGGCACCGCGTTACCTTTTACCGCAAGCTGGCGGAAATTGCAGGCGAATACCTGAAGAAAGGCCGATCCGTTTATGTCGAAGGCAGACTGGAAACCAGGAAGTGGACGGATAAGAACGGCGTCGAGCGCTATACGACGGATATTATCGCCACGGATATGAAAATGCTGGGCAACCGCACTGGCAGCGGCAGCTTTGAATCGTCGCCGGACCAAGAAGACGACAATCCGGCCCCCAGCCGGTCGTCTTCAGCAAAAAGCACCGGCGGGTTTGACGATATGGACGACGATATTCCATTCTAACTTATTCTGCCTTTATCCAAAAAATGGAGCGGTTAAGTCACAACACAATATGCTAATTAATTACTAACATAGTTATACAACATTTGCTGCAAGATTATTGGACAAAATGTCGTGTACATTACGCTAGTGCGCCCAGAGGCGAACCATGAAGCAGCTTAAAGAGAAAGACAGATCAAGTTGGTGGGTTGAAGATCAGTTGCGGGCCGCCCTTCTCACCGACTTGAAGTCGATAATTCCGGAAGGGTATTTCGAGCTAGAGGGCAATAAATTACAGTTCGATGTGAGCTTGGACAAATCGGGTCGCTTATCTAAGGTGTAAGAATTTCTAGCGTTGTTTACAGTATTTGGGAGAAAGCTGTAGATGAACATACAAAAACGCAAC